>CAUOQW010000123.1:0-6636 GCA_963506825.1 uncultured Cellvibrio sp. | reverse complement strand
TCGTGGGTAGTGTGTATAGAAGGCTCAAGCAAGCTTGAACGCGCCGCATTGAGATCTGCTGGGCTAACATCTGAGCGCGATACTTTTGCCACGGCATAACCTAAAGCCGCAACACTTTCTTCTGCCACTGTGAGCAATAAATCATTTTCTTCTTTGGTGCTACCGCCGCTTAAACGCTCTAAATAATATTCAACGCTGGTAATCGCATCCGCCAAGGTATCGAGCGATGACCACTGAGGTGTAATTTCTTGTGAAAGTAATTGCTCTTCAATATAGCGCGCACAAGCACCAAGAATTCTAGCAGCGCGCGGCAGTGGCATAATTTCTAAACCACCGCGAATTTCGCGCAGGGTTTCTGGAACATTTTGCAGATGTACGCGATCCCACTGCGATGCTATGTATTCGATAATTGCATCTTTCGCGTGCTCTAAACCATTACGAGATTCGCGCAGTACTGATTCTTTTGCACGGGTAAGAGTTATGTCCGCCTCATTAGAGGGCGCATCATTATTAACATGTGCCGTTTGCTGTTGCGCCAGCCCATCCAACGCATCCTCAATTTCAATGACCTTACTCGCAATCGACATCAATTGTTCTTGCGATAAGTGACTATCGGAATGAGCCACCATTTCCAGCGCTGCGCCCTGCTCCAATACTTGTTTGCGCAAATCACCAAGCCCCAAAACTGCCATGGTATCGCCAATGCGTTTCACTACGGGTAAGGCTTCGTTTAATACCGATTGCGTATCGCCACCCGACAAACACACATCAAGTGCGTGCTTGATAATATCCAATTCAGTTTTAAGCGCTTCTACCACTGAACGCATAGCGTCAGGATCTGGTGCAGACAACATATTAGAACTGTCATCGCCCGATTCTTTGCCTTCAATTAGCGCTTCATCTAAATGATAGGTTTCATAAATACGTTGCAAATGCGAATTGGGCGTAAAACCGGGAGCGTGTTTGCCAGCGCGCGCAACGTAGTAGAGTAAATTTTTAATTAACTCATCATTGGTGTAAGAGTTGAGCGCTTTGGTGCCGTGCACCGCGAGAATTTTTATTTCTTTATCGAGCTGACGCAGCAAATTTTTAATCGCCACACTCATTTCCAGCGCATCGATTTCTAAAGCTTCGGCCAGCGCTAAACAAATATCCCAGAGCGCATGGCGCGCCGTGCCTTGGGTGAGTTTGTGCAGACGATTAAATACTTTTTGCAGATAGGCTAAGTTTTCATCGCTATTCACATTGCGAATATAACCGGCAGCAGCGTACTGATACATTTGACGCAACTTGAGCGCCATAGCTTGAAACTGCACATTATCTTGCGCAGCGGGTGAGCGCGCACCAGAAACTTTTTTAGCGGGTGCTAAATTAGGTACGAATAACTTGGTGTCAGTTAATAAACTTTCGCCGCGCACTGCGCGCAAATCATTTAGCAAAGGCAAAACAATCAGAGGATTGTCTTTGCGGGTTGCTTTAACTTGATCGAGATAAACCGGGAATTGCAAAATCGCGCGCATCAAGACTTCTTGCGCTTCGGCGGCATTGGCAACCGAGCCTTGAATCATGGCTTGGGTGAGTTTTTCCATTTCTTCGGCGAGCATGGCCGCGCCAAAAAATTCCACCATTTGCAAGCTACCGTGCACTTGGTGAATATGTGTTAAACAAAAACGAATGCGTACCGCATCTTTCGGATTTTCAACATAGGCTTCAAGAGCTTGACGCGCTTCTTTTAAGGTTTCGCCAATTTCATGAATTAGCCAATCCAGCGCGGCAAAATTACGATTATCTGCCATGTGGTGCTTTCCTCTTTGTTATTCTCGCACAGCGCTTTTAGCGGCGTTGTTTGCGTATGTTATTCGTGTACGTAGACTTGTACTTCATCAACAGTGATGCGTTGCATTTTGGGATGCTCCCACTCGGTTACTTCACCCAAACCAGTGACCAAAATGCCTCCGGGTTTTAAGTGTTCAGTAAGCGCGTTTAAAATGTCACGACGCAGCCAGCGACGGAAATACACCAATAAGTTTTGACAAAAGATCACATCGACTTTTACACCGGGCAAATTATTGTGGTTGATAATATTGGCCTGGGTAAAACACACTCGCTCGCGCAAACGGCCAACAATTTCATAATTGCCATCGGTTGTTTGCTTGGTATAACGTTTAAATTCTTCGGCTTTGACACTTTCAATTTTGCGCTTGGCGTAGCGGCCTTTGCGCGCGCTCGCCAAGGCGGAGACACTCAAATCAAACGCCGTAATTCCGTAATAGGGGTTAAGCGCGGCCAACTCAAAACAATCATTAATCACCATAGCCAGCGAATAAGCTTCTTCACCTGTGGCACAGCCTACGCTCCACACATCAAAACTTTGTGCGAGCGATTGATTATTAATTTTATGTTGTAAGTAGCGACGCACATATTCCAGCGACGGGCGATGACGGAAGAAGCTGGTTTCTTTAACGGCGATACGATCAATAATGACCGTCCACTCCAGCATCCCGGAGGCACCGTTGGTGACTTGCTGATAATAACGGTCGTAATCGTCATACCCCAGCTCACGCATGCGCGAGGATATTTGCGATTCCAACAAGGCTTTGTGTTGCGGAACTAATTGCATGCCGGTGCGCTCTTCGAGCAATTTGCACCACTGGGCAAATTGCTCAAGAGACATCGTCGGTAATGTGCGTAATGACCAACCCATAACAAATACCTAATCAGCGCCTACACAACTTCAAAACCACAGCCGAATGGCAGGCGCTAAGGTGTGATTAAGCTTTTGCTTGGTGTGGATAAATGTCGTCATCCAGCAAGCTGGCATCCAACTCCAAATCCACATCGGACGATAAATCGTAGCTTGCGTGAGATGCACCATGCCCTGCCAAAGCGTGGCTTTGACTTTCGCTCATCACATCTTCTTCTGGCAGTTTGAAACCCGCTACCGATTCACGCAAATCGAGCGCCATTTCTGCGAGGTTACCAATCGACTGGGCGGTAGCTGAAGTACCAGCAGACGTTTGGGTGGTAATCTCTTGAATAACGTTCATCGTGTTAGAGATGTGACCCGCAGATGATGCTTGTTGGCGTGCAGCGTTCGAAATGTTTTGGATCAATTCCGCGAGGCTGCTTGATACGTTTTCAATTTCTTCCAGTGCCACACCCGCATCCTGTGCGAGGCGCGCACCGCGTACCACTTCAGAGGTGGTTTGTTCCATCGAAATTACCGCTTCGTTGGTATCGTTCTGAATGGTTTTTACGAGGGCTTCAATCTGCTTGGTTGCTGCTGCTGAACGTTCCGCAAGGCGTTGAACTTCGTCCGCTACCACCGCGAAGCCGCGACCCGCGTCACCGGCCATCGATGCTTGAATTGCCGCGTTAAGTGCGAGGATGTTGGTTTGGTCGGCAATGTCGTTAATCAAACTTACGATATCACCGATCTCTTGTGACGATTCACCGAGGCGTTTAATACGTTTGGATGTATCTTGAATCTGTTCACGAATGGTATCCATCCCGTGGATGGTGTTCTGTACCACTTTCGCACCATTGCCCGCGATAGATACCGCACGTTCCGCTACCGCTGCCGATTCGGCGGCGTTTGCAGATACCTGGTCAATGGTCACGGCCATTTCGTTTACCGCCGCAGAAGCACCGGCAATTTCTTGCGCCTGATGTTCAGACGCTTCGGCGAGGTGCAGTGCAGTTTGCTGGGTTTCTTGCGCAGCGGCCGATACGTTTACCGCGGTTTCGTTGATTCGCGCTACCAGAATACGGAGCTGGTCGATGGTGAAGTTGATAGAGTCCGCAATCGCACCGGTGAAGTCCTCGGTTACAGTTGCTGTTGTAGTCAGGTCACCGTCCGCGAGGTCAGCCAGTTCGTCGAGGAGACGCAAAATCGCCGTTTGGTTACGTTCGTTAGTTTCCGCAGTGTTAACCAGACGTTGACGTGTAGCGGTGTAAGTGTTGAAACCAAGGTAGAACAAACAGAGCAAGAACACCACCGCACAACCAATAGAAAACTTACTGTTAATAAAACGGGAGTTGGACAAGCCGTTGATGTTGTCCGTGATATCCGTCAAAGCTTGCAACAGTTGGGGCGACTCATTTAAAAGTGCATCACTCGCTTGACGTGCGCGGAACAGCGTTGATGAACCGTCAAACATCTCTTGTACAGATTTGTTCACACCTTCATACAAACGGGTAATTTTATCCAAGCTGACGCGCGCATTGGCATCGGTCACCTTGGAGATGTGCATCATGGAGTCACCTTCTTTCATCCCACGTAACATACGACCATAAACGTTGGCATCGGTATTGAACTGGTCTGCAGCAGCTGCCGCGTCAGCATCGCCGCGCAACATTTTATCCACGTTACGGCCGATACGCTCTGCACGCCAAGATTGCAATTGCGCTTCCGAGATTTGATCTGCCGGGGCTTTGGAATCCAATAAGATCTCTACGATGTTGGTATGCTCTGCCTGCAAGCTAGGCAAGTTAGCATTCAGGGTTTTACCCACACCATTGAGCGTTACGATCAAGTCTTTGTTTTTAACAATGTCCTGTGCGTTGTTTTTAGCGCGCTTCCAAATAACATCATAAGCATCGAATTGCACCTTAAGTTCAGTAGCAGTGCGTGGATCGCCTGAGCGCAACTGAGCCCAGGAAGTTTCCATTTTGGATGTTACGTTTGCCAATTCACCAAAGGCTTTTTCACTGCCCGAAGTTGCATCGCGCGATAGAGACGTGAGTCGGTAGGCTTGCGCACGCAATTCCGCAACCTGTTGCAGGTTTTGCTGGTCTTTAACGCCATCGCTATAAACAATGTAACCCGTCACGAAAAACGCTATTAACGACAAAGCGCCCAAGGCCACCGCATAAAATACATTGGGGCTGGTTTTATACGCGCCAACTAGACTTTTTGAATCTGCTTTCATCTAAGTACTCCTAACCGACTCTACGTTTTAATTTTTATCCAAGGGGTGAAATTCGGAACTCACTTGAAACCGGGCTGCCTGTGTTATTAACCTAGGTCGCATTAATTTAAGACACATTAATTTTGACCACATTAACCTTTGGCCGCATTGATAAAGCGCGGATCTTCCGCTAACAAAGCAGGTCGAAACAGTGACCATTGCTGCCCGCCCGAGGGATAACTCCCTGTCACAAACGGCAATATATTCTCTGCTACGGTTCCTGCCTGCTCGTTGTATTCATCCATGGGAAAGTGTTGCATACCGAAAACTTGATCAACCATCAGCCCGGAATAAAGAGTTTCGGTTTCCAGAATTAAGACACGGCGCTGCTTGCGGCCACCCACCAAACGATCACCAAAATACGCAGCCAGATCAAATAAGGGTAAAAGGCGACCCCGCACGTTGGCGACGCCTTTTACCCAAGGCTGTACGCCGGGCAAATGGGTATAACTGGGAACCTCCAACATTTCGGACACTTCACCAATAGGTGCTACGAAATAGCTCCCCATCAATGAAAAACCAATACCGCTCCAGAGTGGGCGAATATCAGTTTGCGCTGGCAAACCGCGAGCCGCAGCGCGGCTGCGCTGTGCTAGATCAATTAGCGCCTCGAAGGCTGCTTGAGGTTCTGACATAACAGCATCCATCTCATCCGCAACTACTGCCATGCGCAGCGGCGCGAAAATATAATTATTGTGTGTGACGGTTTAAGGTTGTGCTCAAAATATCGCGCTTAGCGCATTACCTCAGCCATGGCTGACATGAGTACATCGGGTGTAATCGGCTTGGATAAATAAGCCTTGGCACCTTGACGCATACCCCACACGCGATCGGTCTGTTGATCTTTCGTGGTCACTATGATCACAGGTATATGGGAGGTTTCAGGTAACTTTGATAGCTGGCGAGTTGCCTGAAAGCCATTAAGGCCAGGCATAACCACATCCATCAACACCAAATCGGGGCGCTCTTTCACTGCCATAGCAACGCCTGCTTCGCCGTTTTCAGCGGTGAGCACAACGTGGCCACTTTTTTCCAACATAGTCGTTAGCTTGTAAGTTTCGGTTGGAGAGTCATCAATTATTAGTACGCGAGCCATAGCTGCTCCAAATTAAATCGTAAAGGTTAAGGTTTGGCAGTCCTTTGGGTGTTTTAATGATTTTAAATGCCTTGCGCTTATGACGCCTTCACGTGTTTAACGTGAGTTTCAATCGCATCCAAAAGTTCGCTTTTACTGAATGGTTTGGTGAGATATTGATCCGAGCCAACAATACGGCCCTTGGCCTTGTCGAACAGGCCGTCTTTGCTGGATAGCATAATGACGGGGGTAGATTTGAATTCGCTGTTGTTTTTGATAAGCGCGCAGGTTTGGTAACCGTCGAGACGCGGCATCATAATATCAACGAAAATAATATCGGGGCGGCTGTCGGCAATTTTTGCCAAAGCGTCAAAGCCATCGGTGGCGGTGATCACCATACATCCGGCTTTTTTCAATAGGGTTTCTGCAGTGCGGCGAATGGTTTTACTGTCGTCAATAACCATTACTTTCAAACTTTCTAAACTTACGTCCATACTCTCTGACCTTTGCCTTTGTTATACGATTTTGCGCCAGAATCGGTGATTGCGCTTATAGATCGGGCTGATTAGCAAAAAACCGTGCGTTGCTGAT
>CAUOQW010000122.1:0-6702 GCA_963506825.1 uncultured Cellvibrio sp. | reverse complement strand
GCATATCCCATTGTTGATGGTGTGCCGCAAGCAGGCAAGGATATTGTTACCGGTGTTGCAATTCCCGATGGCATGACCTTGGATTGTCACGGCAATATTTATTTAACTGAGCATGTGGCCAAACGTGTACGCGTTGTGACTCCCGAAGGGCAACAAATTGCGACCATTAAAGTGGATGCCAATTTAACCAATGCGGCCTTCGGCGGTGACGATGGAAAAACACTGTTCCTAACTGGTGCTGGTGCAGTGTGGAAATTGAAATTGGATGTAACGGGTCAGCCTTACTGATTTGTAAATATTTATGCTTTTATATAAACCTGTCAGAACACCCTGCATAGGGGTTTGCTCCACCGGCATAGGCGATAGCGTATGCCGCGGATGTAAACGTTTTGCGCATGAGGTTATTGATTGGAATGCCTACACCCATGAACAGCGTTTAATTATTGCGCAGCGGCTGGAAGGTTACTTGGCGCAAGTTGTGCAAAATATGATAGAAATTCTCGACGAAAGAGTGTTGCTGGCGCAAGTGAAGCACCAGCAAATTCTTTTTAAAGAGGAACAAAATCCCTATTGTTGGGTGTTTGATTTATTGCGTTCAGGCGCAAGTCAAATTACGGATTTAAGAGTTTACGGCTTGTGCCTGCAGCCTAAATGGCGCGACACGCCCTTAACCGAAATTCGCGACAATATTGATAGAGATTTTTATGCGCTTTCGTGCGCCTATTATGAACGTTATATAGTGCCTCACTTTACTGAATAGTGCTTCACGTTACTGAATAGTCTTTTATTTTACTGAATAGTTTTTATATTTATGACGATATCTTCAAATGCAGCGTTAGTTCGAATTCAAAAGTTCCTACATTGTGAAACACCCGATGCTTGGGTGGAGACGGCAAAGCTGCCTGAAAACCAAGCCTTACTTTTATTGGATCATGCCAATTGCGAAAAAAAGGCGGCGTCTACTGCCATTAACCTTATGTATCGCTATGTGGGTGATTTTGAGTTAATGCATAAAATGTCGCGTTTGGCGCGCGAGGAATTGCGTCATTACGAGCAAGTGATGCAGCTTATGCAAAAGCGCGGCATTGCTTACGATCAAATTACTCCGTGCCGTTACGCGGGTGAATTGCGCAAGCCGGTGCGTACCCATGAGCCAGCACGCTTTGTAGACACCTTAATTGTGGGTGCAATTATTGAGGCGCGCTCCTGTGAGCGTTTTGCCAAGTTGGCACCGCATTTAGATGAAGAATTACAAACATTTTATTTGTCGTTATTGAAATCAGAATCGCGCCACTACGAAGATTATTTGCACCTCGCTAAAAAAGTGGCGGGAGGTGAAGATATTAGCGAGCGTGTGAATGTGTTTTTAGCCGTAGAAAAAAATCTGATTGAAAGTGCGGATACGGAATTCCGTTTTCACAGTGGTGTACCTAGCTGCTAATATACCGTATATCAGTAGTGACATTGCGAGTTAAAACTGTGTGTAAAAAGTAGGGAAGAGTGCATATATAACAAATAGGGGAATACTATGTTTAACAGTACAGTGCTTGAAGTGGCTATAGGTTTGGTATTTTGCTATGCCTCTGTCGCTTTGATTGCTAGCTCGGTTTATGAGGCTATAGCATCTTGGTTGGATTTCCGTTCTAAAACACTTTTATGTGGGCTAACGGAATTATTAAATGCAAAGTCAGATTTTGGCAACGCATTATTGCTGCGAATTTACAATGATGCTTTGGCGCACCCAGCCGGTAGCGGAACGGCGACGACATTGGCAGATGTTAAGAATAAACCTGCCTATATCCCCTCAAAGAGCTTTGCGCTCGCTTTAATCGATTCCATTCAAAAAAAGCCGGGTGATTTTGAAAGCCTGAGTGAAGATATTGATGCTATTACGGATCAGCAGCTACGCGCTCTGTTACAAAAGCTTCACAGCAAAGCGATTGGAAATGTGCATGTATTTCAGCACGAGTTAGCCACTTGGTTTGATCAAGGAATGGGGCGGGTTTCGGGTGCTTACAAAAAACAGTCGCAAATTTGGTGTTTTGTAATTGCGCTTTTCATTGCAGTGGGTTTTAACATTGATAGCGTGCACCTGTTTAAAACACTTTGGTTGCATCCCGCCACAATTGCGCAGTTAAATCTTTCAGGTGGCAACGAAGTACTTGTCAATAACGCCTATACGCAATTGCAAGTTTTGCCGATTGGGTGGAGTGGTAAATTTGAATTCTGGATGTTATTTCAACCTGCTTCCATTATCGGCTGGCTAGTTACTGCATCAGCCTCATTATTTGGCGCGCCTTTTTGGTTTGATTTATTAAAAATGTTAGTACGCTTGCGCGGTACTGGAACCAAACCAGAAGGGGAACCGCCGCAGCGCTCCACGGAGCCTGCTGCTAAATAGTACTCCCACAGGGTCATACTTTTTCTATTTCTGCCTTAGGCATCTTTTTCGGTATAAGCTTCTGCCTCTTCACCAATAATTTCCTCAATGATTTTCTCTTGAGTTTTTCCGCTGCAATCAATGGTGATGTTTGCATGAGCAAGGTAAAGTGCACGGCGTTCATGATAGAGGTCCGCAAAACTCTGATTAGGCTGGCGAGCCAAACCGCGGGTATCAATGTCCTTCACTCGTTCGGCCAGCTCTGCTAGAGGCACATCTAAAAATACAGCTTGACCAAAGTGCCTTAAATGCTGCATTGCTTTTTCGCTATAGACGGCACTTCCGCCAGTGGCGATTATGTGGTTGGGGTAGTGAGTGTTTAGTAACACTTGCTCTTCAAATTCACGCAACTTTAAATAGCCTTGGTTATCCACTATATCTTGCAAAGTTTTGTTGTGCTGCAATTGAATTAATAAGTCCGTATCCACAAAATCTTTTGCGAGTGCTTTTGCTAACAAAATTCCAATCGTGCTTTTTCCTGCGCCGGGCATTCCAATCAAAATGAGGCTGGTGCTGAATTGGTTCATAGTGTTTTTGCTCATCGCATAGTTTAGGGTGTGCTACAACTTCTTCCACATTAAGCCTGTTATAGCAGTTCGGTGTTACTACGTGTACTGCTGTGAAAAATAGCTACGAGCGAATAGCTGAAAAATGCAGTACAAGTTGTTAAATAGTCATGAAGCCAAAATTTTATAGTATCGGTGTAAATAGCTTTCTGTTCTTGAGTGGCAAGGTCTAAAGCCAAGCTCGGAAATGTGCAGCAAACTGACTCCGGTGCATCATTTTTTTTGGTTGAATCTGTCACCACAATATTAAGGGTGGCAAGTTGTTCATCCCATTCAAATAAAACATACAGCGATTCATCTTGAATATTTGTGTTCAGCAAGTTGATGGTTTTGTCTGCGCAGGCTTCAATGGCTTTGCGTATCTGATTTTCTTCGGTATCAAGCACAGCGGTCGAATGAAGTGTGGCATTAAGTGTTTCAGTGGTAGTCCAATTAAGCATAATTGTGATTCAGTTAAAAGTGGAGTGGTTAGATATTTATTGCCCTAACTTGTGGTGATCTTGCGCACACAGGGCAAATACAGGATTTGTTAAGATGCGCTTGGTCTATTTGCGCGAGTATCTCTGGGGCTATTTTAGCCTGCATACACCAACAGTCGCCGGAGTTATTTCCTATTGCAAGACTACATTCATTTGATTGCTTACATAACGGGCAAAGGTTGGTGTCGTTCATAAACTTAATCCTGTATAACGCGTACTTCATTTTAAAGTAAGCTCGCAGGTGGTTATTTTTGCAGTTGTGTTGTCCAGTTCTGAAGCGCTTCAAGCTGTGCAATGATATTCGCTTGAATCTTACTGTCGATGAGATTGCCTTGGTCATCAAAAGTATTGGCAAATGCATTGGCAAAAACTTCAGGTTTGTTAAGCGGGTGCATATTTAAAAATACACAAACTTGGCGCATATGGTACTGCGAACGCGATGTACCCATGCCGCCACCAGCGCCCATTAAGGCTGCTGGTTTACCGCTCAGTAAATTATTGTCTGGCTCTCGCGATGCCCAATCCAATGCATTTTTAAGCGCGGGCGCTATTGAATAGTTGTATTCAGTGCAACCCAAAATTAAGGCGTCGGCTTCGGCTATTTGTGCCAGCAGCTTAACAGCAGCAGCAGGCTTTTCGGTGAGGTCAGCATTGTAAAAAGGGACATCAGAAAGCTCAGCAATTTCAATGCTTACACCCTCAGGTGCGTGGGTTTGCGCAAATCGCAACATGCCAAGATTGTTTGATTTTTTACGCAAGCTGCCGCATATGGCTAAAAATTTCATGATAACGTCTCTCCGTAGTAGTTAAGTATAAAAGCCTGCCGTTTGTGCAGGCTTTTCCTGCGTGAATCAATGGCCGTAAATCAACTATAAAGATTATAGAAATTAAAAAAATCCACTTTTAATACCGCTCAACTCAACTTCAAAAATCAGTGCTGCATGGGGTGGAACACCATCCGCGCCTTTTTCTGCATAAGCTAAGTGAGTAGGAATATAAATAATGACTTTGGAACCGTCTGGCACTTGTGTCATTGCTTCTCTAAAACCTGCAATCATATCGTTTAATTTGAAGCTATCCATTTTGCCGCGTTTGTAACTGCTATCAAACTCGGTGCCATCGAGTAAGGTGCCGCGATAATGAACGGTAACAGTATCTTTTATTTTAGGAGCTTTGCCTGTGCCTTTTTTTATAAATTTGTATTGCACGCCAGAGTTCAGTGCAACCACATCTGGCTTAATAATGTTCTCTGCAAAAAACGCTTTTTCTTCGGCTATATAAAATTGCTTACGGTTCTCCGCCCAATCGTTATCTGTCACTTGAATCTTTTCTTTAATAGCTTCGAGCAAAGCCTTTTCTTCTTTGGCTGAGATTTTTGGAGGTGTATTGGTGGTCTGTGCATCGGCTAAGCCAATCGCCATGCTGGCGGGCATCACTGGAATGCCATTTTTACCAAAGCTTTTGGCGATAGCGCGAGCGGTTAGGTAGCTCACGCGCTCTTGTGTAGTACGCAGGCCTTCGGGGGCGTTGGGCATATCACTCAAGTTTGGTGCGCTTGCCAGTGGAGAGGCATTTTTTTGCAGGCTATCTAATAGCTCACCGTAGGAGTCTTCTGGGACTCGTGCCGCAATGCCGTCGCGAACATCATAGGCGCCTAATAAAAAGGGCTTTTCTTCAAGGCGAATTTTCATGGCGGTTATTTTTTTTACGACGTTACGCGCTTGGAAATAGTTTGCTGTTTGTTCAAGGCTGTTGAGTTCAACGCCTTTATAGGGAATATCAAGTTGGCTGCTACAAGCGGCAAGGGTGAGGGCGAGAGAAACTAAACCGGCTTTTAATAGACTACGCATAGCTGAAAATCATTCCTAAAAGTGAGATAGGGAGGGCGCCATAATAAACCATAAAGCTGTCAGTTGGCTTAATGGAGGGCCAAGATGGATATTGGGCGGTTAAGAATTGTTCAACTACCTGCTGGTCATTAATATAAACCGCAATTATAGGGCTATTTTTATAACAAATTTCCATAATTGAAAAGTGCATCAATTTACAGAATTGATCTGTGTTAAATAGCGACAAGTTGAGTAGCCTTGCGATGCTTTTGTAACGTGCAAAATAGATTGTGGTATCTATACTAAGGGTTGTAGTCAGGCTGCTCAGATGGCGGCTGGTATTAATTCTTTGGAGAGGGTATGGATAAGCTGTGGTATTTTTCAGAAACAGGGCAAATCTTTTGGATGCCGAGTGCTGATTCCATTGTGGATGAAAATGGCCTTCCTAAATCTGAAGTAGCTGAGTTTGAGGTTAGGCTCAAAGGCGCCGCCGAATTTGCTACCTTCTGTGATCGCTCTGATCAAATTATTCTAGTGTCTAGTCCGCAAGAGTTTGCAGCGGATTATATTCGCGCCATTCCCGTCAATATGCCTCGCGTGGCACTTATTAAGTCGGGAACTCCTGCACCTGCGCGTGAACAACTCGATAAGCTTGAGTTAGACACCTATTTGTTAGGCCCCTTTGATGCGGCTACTGTAAACGCAACTTTAGAGCGGTCCCTCGATGACAAAAATTCTTTAATTGCTTTACAAGAAGAGTTAAAAAATTATTCCAGTATTGCCTTTACTGCTATGTCGTCTGCTTCAGAGATGGGTATCGTTGCTTTTTATGCGCAATCCGTACAAAACATTGCTGATATGGATCGCTTGGCACAGCAAACTTTGCGCTGTTTAAAAGATTTATCGGTGCAGGGATTTATCCAATTTTCTTTTGAAGATAGCGTACATATTTATCCTGAAAACATATCGAAGAGTTATGGCGACTTATTGGATTGGACGCGTACCTCCGAGCATCGAATTGTTTCTCATGGCCGCTTTTTAATTTTCAATTTTGAAAATGCACAATTTTTAATTACCGATGCCCCGGTGGAAGACCCGGATAAGTGTGGTCGTTTGCGCGATGTGATTGCGCATATAGTCTCTATTGCGGAAGCTCGCGCTAAAACCATTAAGGTGAATGGTTTGCTCAAAGACCAGCAAGAAAATACGCGCATGGTGATGATGTTGTTGGAAATGGCTTCACGCGATAATCGCAATTCGGTAAAAACGATCATGACTGAATTGTCCATGGCGCTGCGAGAAATAGCGACGGGGTTGGATCTAAATATGGAGCAAGAAACGGCTATGTTGGCACTTTCTGAAAAAGCTCTTGAGTCCTTAGAGTGCTT
>CAUOQW010000121.1:0-6764 GCA_963506825.1 uncultured Cellvibrio sp. | reverse complement strand
ATACATTAATCAGGCGGCAAAGCAGTTCGGTCAGACCGCAGAACAGTCGAAGGAGTTCCTGCAGGCTGCTCGGATCGTTAAACTCAAGAATGAACGAGATGAATACAAGGATTGGTACGACAACCTGCTAGAAAAACACATGGGTGCCATTTACCAACTGGAGGATCAGCGTATTGAGATCTGGGAATTGCGAGAAAAGCTGGGCGAAAAAATGGCGGAAAAGAAAGCGACCGGAACGCTGATAAGCATCGTTAAGTAATCCTCTTTTTTGATTTATAGGTTACCAAATTAGAGTTTTAATAATGCTAGAGAAGGACTGGACGAATGTTTGAAGCTGGCAAATAATTTGCTCTTGCCTTCGCTGTTAACATTGTGAATGTGTCCTAACCATCCAGTAATTAATCACAATTGTTAATAATATATTTAGTGCAATCATATTAATCCACACTACGAAAAGCGCCTAGTGAACTTGGAATCATTCAGCTAATTGGCTCAGAATCGTTTCGCCAATTGTTAAAGCTTCGATAGTTCGGTGCTCCAATAATTGTCAGCTCCATTGGTACATTGGCAATTAAGAGAATCACCTTTAGCTTGCCATTTTAATCTATTTCAATATATGGAGAATGCTGCCACTCCGTGTAAGGTAAAACGCAGTGATCCCCATTTTAAGTTGCCTCTTCATAATCTGAAATTAGAGAATTGCCCACAACCAGAGTTTCTTGCAGGACTAAAACCAACCAATATTTAAATCCAATCAAATATTTCAGGTTTTGGGTTTTAGTATCCAAGCTTGAAGCATAAGCCTTTCATTACCTGAATTTCTGGAGGTAGTAATTCATTATCGTCTCCATAAGGCTTAGCCACGCGATCTAAATTTTACAAAAAGCCTCAAATCTGGTTCGTCGGTGGTGGAAAACGGTTGCAAGCGCTACTCCTGTTTTCATGCTGGAAGGCTTGACCTAAGAAAGGCGACACTCCGGAATCAACTCCACCACACTAGCAAAGCGTTGAGGAACCCGACTTATCAAAAAAATGGGGGCTGCACGCGAATTGGCCTTGGATATCTTGTTATCAATAGTGAAGGTCGTTTTGCGGGCATGAAATAATTGTACAAAATGTACTTTTTGAGGGTCATAAAAATACATTAAATGAAGAGATTGATGTATCCACTGTGTTTTTATGGGATACCGTAGAATCTAGCTTATAGCGGGTACATTTTAATGTAGTCTTTAGAATCCAATGAATTACCCGAATTTTCTCGCCAAGTGCTAGAAGTATTGCGTGAACCCTTAGAGAGTGGTGAAGTGCGAATTTCACGCGCAAAAACGCAAGCAACTTTTCCAGCACGATTTCAATTAATCGCGGCAATGAATCCATGTCCGTGTGGGTATCACGGCAACAATGACGATCGCTGCCGCTGCACTATTGATCAAGTTCGCCGTTATCGCGACCGCATTTCAGGGCCGATGCTCGACAGAATTGATATGCACGTACCTGTCCGTGCATTAAAACAAGGCGAACTACACAGCAAAAGCGATGGCGATACGAGCGAGCTAATTCGCGAACGCGTAGAGCAAACTCGCGCGCGGCAAATTGCGCGGCAGGGTAAAGCCAATAATTTATTGAGCGCACCGGAATTAGAAAAACATTGCGAGCTTAACAACAGCGACAAAGCTTTACTCGAACACGCCATTACTAAAATGGGGTTATCAACACGTGCCTATCATCGTGTATTAAAAGTCGCGCGCACACTTGCCGATATGCAAAACAAAATCCATCCCGATACCGAAAATATTAGCGAAGCGCTGAGTTATCGTACTCTTGATCGTCAATAGCAGAATCGCCTAATTGATACAGCTTGAGTGTGTTACAAACATCCTCCAAGGATTGCGGTGGCGCAAAAAAATAACCTTGCATTTGACTACAACCAGATTCGTGCAACCAACGTTTTTGTTCCAGTGTCTCCACGCCTTCAGCAACAACAACTTTGCCAAGATTGTGCGCGAGGTTAATCATAGCGGCCACCAACCGGCGGTCGCTGGCATTGCGTTGCAGCTCCGTTAAAAGTCGCGACGCTAATTTTACCGAGGTGATCGGCAAGCGTTGTAAATGCAAAAATGATGAGCTACCCGTGCCAAAATTATCCAGCGCGAAATTGATTCCAAAAAACGCCAAGGGGCGCATACATAAACTCACCAAATCAATATTTTCCATAAAAGATGATTCGATCAATTCAAATTCAATATCGCCCGCTTGAATATCATAATCTTCAAAAATACTCGCAATTTCATGCACCAAACGCTCGTCTTTAAATTGCCGCATAGACAAGTTAATCGCCATAGTAATGCTATTACCAAACCGCGCATGAATGATTTTTAAATCGCTGCAAGCTTGTCGAATCGCCCAATAACCAATAGCAGTAATTAAACCCGTATCTTCAGCCGACGCGATAAAATCTCCCGCATTTAGCACGCCTAACTCAGGGTTATCCCAACGCAAGAGCGATTCAACGGCAACCACTTTTTGTGTAGCTACATCAACGCGTGGTTGATACTGTAAAAAGAATTGATTCTTTTTCAGCGCCTTGCGCAAATTGGATTCCATACGCAACTGGCGACGAACACTTTTATTCATTGCGTCAGTAAAAAAGCAAAAGCTGCTGCCTTCATCCTGCTTGGCTTTGTACATGGCCATATCAGCATTTTTTAACAAGCTTTCAGCATCGCGCCCCGCCTGTGGATAAATCGCAATGCCTATACTGCAACCCACGACAACTTCATAACCATTAATCTCTGCCGGCTCGGAGAGCAGCGCAATAATTTTCTCAGCGATATGTGCAACATCGGTGTGATTTTCGATATGCGAAAGCAAAAGTGTAAACTCATCACCGCCCATACGCGCGACTGAATCACTGCGACGCATACAGGCGCTCAAACGCTCAGCACAAATACGAATAATGGCGTCGCCTGCATCGTGACCAAAATTATCGTTAACTTGTTTGAAACCGTTCAAATCAATAAACAATAATGCGAAAGATGTTTTATCGCGATTCGCCAAATGAATCACGTGCTCTAAACGGTCGCGGAATAAAATACGATTGGGAATATCGGTGAGCTGATCATAGTGCGCTAGACGCGCCAGATGCATTTCTGTTTGTTTACGCTCAATTGCATAGCGCAAAGTGCGCTCTAAAAGTTGGTGGTCAATTTGTCCCTTGATAAGATAATCCGATGCGCCGGTGCGAATTACATCGCGATCCACTTCGATTTCCATTTCATCGGTCATAATGACAATGGGGGTTTTATTCGCTTGAACTTTTACGGTATTGAGCAAATCGCGAGCACTTAAATCACCCCAGAAAAAATCCAGTAAAACCACATCGAATTCATTGGATAAAATTTGAGACGCAGCCGTTTCCAGCTGATCACACCAAATCAGGTCATAATTAACATTACGGACTTGTGACAATATATCGGCGATTAACAAATACTCGCCGTGCTCACGGTCAATAAATAAAATTTTTATCGTTCTTTCCATAGCCTCAGATACCCAACTCTCAGGCCTAGCCTGGTCGAGAAGACTCCTATATTGTGTCTATAAAACAACCATTACCACAGGTGACTCTACACCCTACCCCCATGAGAATAAATAAGATTTGATCACATATAACAAACAAAGACGCTTAAATTATTCTTAAAAGAAAAGGTTATAAAAAAACGAGCAATTGCATCACCAGTGGCGATTGTTACAATAGGCACCCATTGCCGATTAGACAGTCAAACACCGTGACCCAGTTAAACGCTCGACAACAAGAAGCCGTGCTTTACATAGATGGTCCATGCCTGGTCTTGGCGGGGGCAGGCAGCGGTAAAACCAGCGTAATCACCCGCAAAATTGCCTACTTGATCCAACAATGCGAAATTCCCGCACGCCATATAGCCGCACTAACCTTTACCAATAAAGCTGCGCGCGAAATGAAAGAGCGTGTCAGCCACCTTGTACGCGGCAGCGCGGCAAAAGGTTTAACGGTTTCAACCTTTCACAATCTCGGCTTAAATATTATTCGCCGCGAATACAAAAGCTTAGGCTTTAAACCCGGCTTTTCGATTTTCGATGCTGAAGACGCCCGCTCACTCTTGAAAGAGTTAATGCTTAAAGATGGCGATCTCGATAGCGACCATTTAAATCTAGTTCAAAATCAAATTTCCAACTGGAAAAATGATTTAGTCACCCCCAAACACGCACTAGAGCTAGCGCAAAGTCCCGGCGAGCAAACCATCGCTTTGGTGTATCAACAATACAATCAAGCCTTGCGCGCCTACAACGCGGTCGATTTCGATGATTTGATTTTGATTCCGGTGGATTTATTTCGGCAGCACAACGACATTCTTTTGCGCTGGCAGAAAAAAATTCGCTACTTGCTCGTAGATGAGTATCAAGATACCAACTCCAGCCAATATCTATTAGTACAATTATTAGTCGGCAACCGCGGCGCACTCACCGTGGTAGGTGATGATGACCAATCGATTTACGCATGGCGCGGCGCACGCCCTGAAAACATGGCGCAACTCAAAGTTGACTATCCGCAACTGCGCGTAATCAAGCTTGAGCAAAACTATCGCTCTACCAGCCGCATTTTGCGGGTCGCCAACCATTTAATCGCCAACAACCCGCACGAGTTTGATAAAGCCCTGTGGAGCGAAATGGGTTTAGGTGATCCCATACGTGTATTGCGCTGCTTGCATGAAGATGCAGAAGCTGATCGCGTAGCCACCGAAATTTTGACCCAGCGTTTGCGAAAGCAAAATAAATTTCGCGATTATGCTGTGCTCTATCGCGGCAACCACCAATCGCGGTTGCTGGAGATGAAATTACAGCACCACCAAATTCCCTACAAAATTAGCGGCGGATCATCTTTTTTTGCCAAAACTGAAATTAAAGATGTAATGGCTTATTTACGATTGTTGGTAAATCCCGATGATGACAATGCCTTTTTGCGCATCATCAACACGCCGCGCCGCCACATAGGTACCAGCACGCTGGAAGCTCTGGGCGGCTACGCCAGCCAGCGTCAAATCAGTTTATTTGCAGCGCTGAATGAAATTGGTTTGCAAAGCCATATTCCTGAAAAAAATCTGGAACGACTCGTGCGCTTTTCGCATTGGATGAAACAAGTTGCGATCAATTGCACCACCAATGATCCTATCGCTGGTGTGCGGGAGATGATCGATGATATTGATTACGTTGGCTGGATGCACCAAAACTCGCCCAGCAGTAAGGCCGCCGAAAAGCGTATTGAAAACGTGTTTTATTTAGTGGAGTCGCTACAAAACAGTTTAGATAACACTGCCAACGATGATGAAGACGATGAAAAACGTATCCAGGATGCGATTGCAAAATTAGTCCTGCGCGATTTATTGGAGCGCCAAGAGGAAGAGGATGAAAGCGATCAAGTGCAACTGATGACGCTGCACGCCTCCAAAGGTTTGGAGTTTCCCCATGTATTTATGGTCGGCATGGAAGAAGATTTATTGCCGCATCGCAACAGCATTGACGACAATAATATTGAAGAAGAACGCAGACTCACCTATGTAGGAATTACCCGCGCGCAAAAAACTTTGACCATGACCCTGGCAGGAAAGCGCAAACAATTTGGCGAGCACAGCGAAACCACGCCCAGCCGGTTTTTAGATGAACTGCCAACGGAGGACGTAGAACGTGAAGGTTTTGGCGAACGCAGCGCGGAAAAAAATACAGCGCAGGGCGCAGAAACGTTATCTAGTTTGTTAAATTTGTTTGACTGAGATTAAATTCGAACGTTATTTTAAGCGCTCAACTGCCAGATTCAAATTAATTTTAAATTGCGACTCCAACTCGCAAAATCTAGCCCAAGCATTTTGCGTAACTTCATTGATTTCATCTTCACTCATCGCAAGCGCCTTCTCTACAGCCTCCTCTATTGAATGAGTTAACGCCTTAAATCGAGGAGAAAGCATTTTTTGACCTACATATTCTGCACGAACACTTAATACTGAGAGAGAATCTGTAACTTCATTCATCGGTGGAGCATTCGTCACTATGACCAAAGCACCGTACCCCATGGCCTCTACGATTGAATGACCAAACCCTTCTGTCTCCGTCATGTAAATATGAAAGAGAGAACCAGATGCCAGCTGATAACTTTCTTCCGCATCGGCAAAAGGATCTACATATTCAACATTTGTTGGGGGATTGATGGGACGAAGGGAGGGAGATATGACCATTTTCAACTTCGGCCACGCAGGATTTTTTCTCCACACATCAACAAGCGTTTGCGCGCCCCTCAAGCAACTTTCTCCCACTCGGGTATAAAAATAGTCTCGTCGTTTTTCAGCGGATCGCAAACTTAGATTAATATTTGAATAAAATCCAATATATGAAGCATTATCGTAAAACTGCCTAAATATGCTTTCGGCTAATTTGGTTTTACACCAAATATCTGAAAGATAACCCATGTATTCAAAGTTGCTAGAGCGAAACCACTCCTGATTGGGAATAAATATATGATGTTCATGGCGAAAAAGTGCAGGGTAATATATATCTTCCAAGTGCAAAGAATATATCTTGCTTAAGGTGAATAACTTATTAATTAGTTTTTTATAAAAATGCAAAAACTTAATTTTTTTTGCAAATATGTAAAATATCTTATTCCCAAAATATGACGCCTCTGATGCTCCGGGATACTCCTCAATATCACAAGAGTATCCCAAAGCTTCTAGCATTTT
>CAUOQW010000120.1:0-6868 GCA_963506825.1 uncultured Cellvibrio sp. | reverse complement strand
GTTGCCGAAGCAGAGCAAGGCTTTAGCAACGGCCAACAAGCTTTCGCTTAAAGTTACAAGTCTGCGCCGCTGTACGCAGATTTTCCTGGGTAAACAGCTACACTTAGACAAAAATCTGTGTAGTGTTTACCGAGGATGCCATGCATTTACCCACCAAACAGTCTGACTCCATTACCGACATCGCCGTTAAATCCCGCAGCTTAACCGAGCTGTTTTTGCAAAATCTCCTACCGACTGGCAAGCCTATCGAAATAAACGTTAGCAATGACCTTTTTGAGGGCCACGCCAACACCCGTCTGTTTCTGATTACCGAAGGGCAAGTTTATTACCGAGTGCGCGGCAAACTGGTCGCTGTTTTGGAAGAAGGCGATTTAATTGGGCTTACCCGCGCCCTCAATCTTAACGAAGGCTTCTTTAGCTGTATTGAAACCGTACAACTAGTGCCTTACGAGCGCGATGAGCTTATCGCTCACGTAAATTCTGATTTTAAGTTGCAAAAGAATTGGACTCACTATCTTGTGTGCAATATGGCGTTTTATCAGCAAGCGCTAGCGCAGGAAATTCGTGCCGAATTCCAACCCCAAGCAGGGTTTGTGCATTTCAATAAAGGTGAAGTAATCATCACTCAGGGCGATGTTGCCGATAAGGTTTACACCTTGTTAGATGGAAGTGCCGATGCTGTATGCGATGGCGTTAAGGTGGGTGAAATCAATCCTAACGAAATTTTTGGCGCGCTCGCCGTATTTACTCGGCAAACACGAATTGCTTCTGTCGTTGCTACTAGCGATTGCACCGTCTTATCGGTTCGCAAAGAAGAATTCGTTGACCTGATTGATCATCAACCTCAAATTTGCTTGGGGTTAATTGAAGAGATGGCCTCCAAAATCAACCAACTCAATACCCAACTGCTTGCCAAACAATAAGGCGCCTCACTTAAGCGACTCCATCTAAAAGACCGCCACTTGTGCGGTCTTTTTCATCTTGCTCCTTCCATACATTGAATTTCGTCAAAATGAACCTATATAGACGGTAGATTGTCGTGCGGCAATCAACCTATTGTTCTTTGAGGAGATTCTAAAATGCTGCGTATTGGCCTTTTCTTGCTAACCAACTTGGCGGTGATGCTGGTTGCCTATGTGATCATCGGCCTTTTAGGGGTGGGTAACTTTGTCAGCGGCGGGCAGTTGAACCTAGGCAGCCTGCTGATTTTTTGCGGCGTGTTTG
Organism: uncultured Cellvibrio sp.; assembly: GCA_963506825.1. Taxonomy (GTDB): domain Bacteria; phylum Pseudomonadota; class Gammaproteobacteria; order Pseudomonadales; family Cellvibrionaceae; genus Cellvibrio. The sequence continues at coordinate 5,644 of CAUOQW010000120.1, read as the reverse complement.
GCTTTACCGGCTCCATCATTTCTTTGCTGATATCCAAATGGATGGCGAAGAAAACCATGGGCGTTCAACTCATAGAAAGCCCACGCAATGGCGATGAACGCTGGCTGTTGGAAACCGTTGCCGATTTATCGCAACGCGCTGGTATTAAAATGCCTGAAGTCGGCATTTTCCCCGCGCAGGAATCCAACGCCTTTGCGACTGGCTGGAACCGTAATGATGCCCTCGTTGCGGTAAGTTTAGGTCTGCTACAACGCTTTGAGCGCGATGAAGCGCGCGCGGTTCTCGCCCATGAAATTGGCCATGTCGCCAACGGGGACATGATTACTTTGAGCTTGATTCAAGGCGTAGTGAACACCTTTGTGATGTTCTTTGCGCGTATCGTCGGTTTTGCAATTGATAAGGCACTGTCCGGCAACCGCGAGAGCAATGGCGTAGGCATAGGTTATTACATTGGTTCTTTTGTGGCTGAAATCCTGTTCGGCATTCTGGCTGCCATGATCGTTGCCGCCTTCTCACGTTACCGTGAATTCCGCGCAGACGAAGCCGGCGCAAACCTCGCCGACCGCAACGCCATGATCCGCGCATTACAACGCCTGCAACAGGAAAGCGGGCAAACCTCTCTGCCGTCAAGCATGCAAGCCTTTGGTATCACGGGCGGCATGGGGCGTTTATTGGCGAGCCACCCGCCCTTGGAAGTTCGCATCCAAGCGCTACGCGCTGGTCACAACAGTCCTGAATCTTTGCGTCAAAGCTTGTCTTAATCATTAAAAAACATCCCTAAATAGAAACTTTTTACTAGGAGTTTGGAATGTTAAATAACAAATGGTTGCGTGGTTTAGCACTTGCATTAGCCGCAGTAACAACGACTGTTAATGCAGCAGTAGACTTTGCCACCGACGACGAACGCAACAGCATACAAGTGTTTGAAACTGCGCGCCCCAGCGTAGTGTTTGTGACCAATGAACAACTCGCCCGCGACCCGCGGTCATGGGACATCATGAGTGTACCCGCAGGTTCAGGTACAGGGTTTGTATGGAGTGCCGATGGCTACATAGTTACAAACTACCATGTGGTGCAAGGCGCAAGTAAGGTAATGATTACCCTGCAAGATCAAAGCTCTTGGCCTGCGAAAGTAGTTGGGCTTGCACCCGAACGCGATCTTGCCGTACTTAAAATTACCGCGCCCAACGAAAAACTCAAAGTGCTTAACTTGGGCGATTCCAGCCAGCTCACGGTGGGTCGCAAAGTTCTCGCCATAGGTAACCCTTTCGGTTTGGACGCAACCCTCACAACCGGTGTAGTCAGTGCGCTTGGGCGTGAAATCGTATCGCCCAACCAACGCAAAATTGGCAATGTGATTCAAACTGATGCAGCAATTAACCCTGGCAACTCCGGTGGGCCATTGCTCAATTCACTAGGGCAACTCGTGGGAGTAAACACCATGATTTACAGCCCGAGTGGTGCCAGCGCCGGTATTGGTTTTGCGATACCCGTTAACACCGTAAAAGATGTTGTACCGCAACTCATTAAAAATGGTCGTATCATTCGCCCAGTGATGGGCTTTGAAGCAGCACCGGAACAATGGGCATTGCAAAGTGGAATTGAAGGCTTGCCAATTTTGCGCGTCTTTAACAACTCACCCGCTCAAGAAGCAGGATTGCAAGGTGTATCGCGCAACAACTGGGGGCAATTAGTTCTGGGTGATGTGATTGTAGCCATTAATGGCAAGCTCACCCCCACTAACGATGCTTATATGAGCGCAATGGAAAACCATAAGCCGGGGGATCGCGTAGAAATACAATTTGTACGCAATGGTAAAGTGCAAAAACGCTCGCTCACGCTTGCTGCACCGCAGGTCAATCAACCTTAATTTTTTGTTAAAAGGACTCTCATGCTAGCCACGGATTTACGCACAACCGATATTCCCGAAAATGGCAGCAAGGGTTTTGAATGCAATGGCGAAAAATATTTTGCTGTTAAAAAAAACAACGCACTTTATATCTACAAAAATTCCTGCCCGCACATAGGTGTAGCGCTGGAATGGGTTGAAGATCAATTTTTAGATAGCAGCAAAACCATGATTCAGTGCGCCAACCACGGCGCACTCTTTGTAATTGAAAGCGGCGCCTGCGTTGCGGGACCTTGCAGCGGGCAGAAATTAACGGCGGTAAAGTTTAATCTGCAAGACAATCTGATTTTTTTAATGAATTGATAGTGTTTTTTACCACGACAAAAAATAGCCATAGAAATGGCGTCCACTGGCTTATGTTTTGATTTCGCTTAGCCACTTAGTAAACATCCGTAAATAAGCTCACTTAGATTATGCAGATCCTTTAGATTCTGCACTTTACAAAACAACAGGATTCCACCATGAATAATTTTAGCTTTCACAATCCCACCAAAATCGTTTTTGGCGAAGGCCAAATCAGCGCTATTACCGATTTAATACCAGCGAATGCACGCATTCTCATCACTTATGGCGGCGGTTCCATTAAAAATAATGGCGTTTACGATCAAGTGATTAAAGCACTGGAAGGCACAACTTTTTTTGAATTCTCTGGCATTGAACCCAACCCGCATTACGAAACCTGCCAAAAAGCCATTGCCTTAATTAAAGAAAAAAATATCGATTTCTTATTGGCAGTGGGCGGCGGCAGCGTAGTTGATGCCACTAAATTAATTGCGGCTGGCGTTAATTTTGAAGGCGAGCCGTGGGACATTTTAGCCAAGAATGCACCTGTCACTAGCGCCTTACCAATCGGCTGCATACTTACACTGCCCGCTACCGGCACTGAAAGCAACGGCAACTCAGTCGTCACCAAAGCTGCCACTCATGAAAAGCTCGCATTCAGCAGCCCATTGGTTTATCCACTATTCTCCATTCTTGATCCAACTACTACTTACTCATTACCTCCACGCCAAATTTCAAACGGCGTTGTGGATGCTTTCGTACATATCATGGAACAGTATTTAACTTTCCCTGTTGACGCCAAAGTGCAAGACCGTTTTGCGGAAGGCTTGTTGTTGACCTTGATAGAAGAAGGGCCAAAAGTTTTAGCACAACCAAATGATTACGCCATTCGCGCCAACGTTATGTGGGCAGCGACCATGGCATTAAACGGTTTAATTGGCGTGGGTGTTCCGCAAGACTGGGCAACTCATATGATTGGCCACGAGCTCACTGCAATGCACGGTTTGGATCACGCACAAACTCTGGCGATTGTGTTGCCATCGGTAATGAATCAACAACGCGAACAAAAACGCGGAAAATTAATTCAATACGGCAAACGCGTGTGGAATTTATCTAACGCAAATGAAGATGAGTTGATTGACGCAGCAATTGCCGCCACCAAAAATTTCTTTGAACAAATGGGCGTACCCACCACATTCAAAGGTTATGGTTTAGATGGCAGCTCAATTCCAGCATTGGTTGACAATGTGATTCGCCACAACCCAAATCCACTGGGTGAGAAAGCAGATATTACGGCAGAAGTTACGCGTAAGATTTTGCAAGCGGCGGCGTAGTTTTTAAAAGCTAACCCCCTCCCAACCTCCCCCTTGAAAAGCGGGGAGGGGCTGACTCCCAGCGCGATAAACTATGTGCGAAGTTCGCTCTAATCTCCTCCCCTTTTTCAAGGGGGAGGCTGGGACGACTGTATGGATACAGGAGGTAGAGCAACGCAGGAGCAGTTGCCGAGGGGGTGCCTTTTAAATTTTCACCGCTAATTTTTTCTGCAAAACAATTCGCCCCAACTCCGGCTTTATCTCCGCCCCATAAGCAATCACCTCAACACCACTCGCAATCGCTTCGCGCAAAGTTTTTCCATAAACCGGATCAATTGCATCCGCAGGTTCAACCCAATCAATACCGGTATGTTGTACGCAATACAATAAAACTGCGCGATGCCCTTCACGCACCATTTGCATTAACTCGCGCAAATGTTTGGTGCCGCGTTCGCTCACGGCATCGGGAAATAAACCTTGGCCTTTGGCTTCCATCAAAGTGACATTTTTAACTTCAACAAAACATTTTTTACTCTTGTGCTCCAGCAAAAAATCGATGCGAGATTTTTCGCTGCCGTACACTACTTCGCGACGAATATTGTCGTAACCCTGCAACTCGCTAATCACACCCGCACGAATCGCCGCGTCTACCAGACCATTTGAACGCGATGTATTGATACCCGCCAAATCACCGCTGGGTGTTGTCACAATTTCCAACGTATTGGGGTATTTGCGAGTCACACTCACCGATGTGGAATACCAACAGGGGCTCATAGGCTGCACACAATTTTTCATGGAACCCGTGTTTGGACAATGAAGGGTAATAGTTTCGCCGCTGGGTAAAATCACATCGGCTAAAAAGCGTTTGTAGCGTTGAATCAATAGCGCGGGAAAGAGTCTTAGTTGGGTGGGTTCAGTAGGCATATTAATGGGAATAGTCGTCTGGTAAATGAAGTCAGCAAAATGGGCTTAAGGGTAACAATTGCTCAGGATTGAACCACATTTTGAGCGTTTTTGGGCTATCTTTAGCAGTTATAAATGGGAAGGCGAAAAATCGCTGGCACCCTGTTTTATTATCTGGTAGCTTGCCTCCCCTTCAAATTCTCTGTGGTTGCACGATGCAGCCGCACACCGCGACTAGCGCCGCCGCTAGCCGGTTTTTCAAGAACGAGATAACTAGCTCTACGAGGCGCTACAGATATGGCGAAAAAAACTCCTTCAACTGAAACCTTAGCTCTACGCCCTTTTGTTCCCTATGTGGAGAAGAAAGGCGAAGAATACATGAACGACGACCAGAAACTGCACTTTCGCGGTTTGCTGTTGAACTGGCGCTCTGAGTTGATGGAAGAGGTAGATCGCACTGTGACTCATATGAAAGATGAGGCAGCGAACTTTCCCGATCCAGCCGACCGCGCCAGCCAGGAAGAAGAATTCAGCTTAGAACTGCGCACCCGCGACCGCGAACGCAAACTCATCAAGAAAATCGACAGCACCCTTGAGTTGATTGAAAACGATGACTACGGCTACTGCAATGCCTGCGGTGTTGAGATTGGTATACGTCGCCTTGAAGCGCGCCCAACCGCCACCCTCTGCGTTGACTGCAAAACCCTTGCAGAAATCAAAGAAAAGCAAATCGGCGGCTAAGCCCGCAGGTTTCAGCAACACATCAGGCGGCGAGGGAAACCTCGCCGTTTTTGTATGTCCTCAGTAATTTCCCCAAAAGGCTACATTGGCCGCTTCGCCCCCTCGCCCACCGGCCCGCTACATTTCGGCTCGCTCGTCAGCGCTCTAGCCAGCTATTTAGATGCTCACCATAACGGCGGCAAATGGTTAGTGCGCATGGAAGACCTAGACCCGCCGCGCGAACAAGCCGGCGCAGCCGATGCGATTTTGCGCTGCTTGGAAGATTACGGTTTGGAGTGGGATGACGCTGTGCTCTACCAAAACCAGCGCTGGGATATTTACGAAGATTATCTAATGCGCCTGCGCCAGCAAGATTTACTCTACCCCTGCGATTGCACCCGTCAGGATTTGCAAACCATGGGCGGCATTTACAATGGCTGCTGCCGCACACGTCATGTGGATAGCAAGCTTCCACACGCCCAACGCCTAAAACTTTACGACCTACCTGCAGGATTTT
>CAUOQW010000119.1:0-6879 GCA_963506825.1 uncultured Cellvibrio sp. | reverse complement strand
ATACGCAACAGCCCGCACTAGACCCCATTCAAACTGTATTGCAAAGTAAGGTATCTGCGGGGCTTATGGAAAATACAATTCTCGTTCAAAAATACACGGGTCATCAATTTGCCATTGAAGATTCAGCTGCACCTATTAGCGGTAAAGGCGGCGATATTATCGGCGTGGTTTTGGTATTTCGCGATGTGAGTAAAACCCGAAAAATGGCCGCCGAAATGACTTATCAAGCCACCCACGATTCACTCACTGGCTTAATTAACCGCCGTGAATTTGAGCGGCGTATTGAATGCACATTAACGATGAGTAAAACCCAGCCCAAAGAAAATACCCTGCTCTATCTCGATCTTGATCAATTTAAAATCGTCAACGATACCTGTGGCCATATAGCGGGCGATGAACTCTTGCGACAGCTCTCTAGCCTGCTACAAAAAAAATTACGCCAAACCGATACACTCGCGCGCCTGGGCGGCGATGAGTTTGGTGTTTTGCTAGAAAGCTGCTCAACCGAAACTGCGTTAAAAATCGCTGAGACAGTACGTTTAACCGTAAGCGATTTTCATTTTGTATGGAAAGATAAAAGTTTTTCGGTGGGCGTGAGTATCGGCTTGGCAACATTTTGCAACAGCGGCGTAACACTGACCGACGTTTTACAAATGGCCGATTCTGCCTGTTATGTCGCCAAAGAAAAAGGTCGCAATCGCATTCAAGCTTATCAACCTGAAAACCAGGAGTTTGCCCATCGTCACGGACAAGTGGGGTGGATTGAACGCATTCGCGGTGCGCTCACCAACAATCAATTGGTACTGGATTCGCAACAACTGTTGGCACTCAATGGCGACACTTCAATCGCGCATCACCATGAATTACTGATTCGTATGAACGACCAAGGCAATAGAATTCCACCCATGGCGTTTATTCCCGCCGCAGAACGCTATGGTCTTATGTCGGAAATTGACCGCTGGGTAGTAACCACCGCATTTCAAGAATATGCATTACACAACCGTGAATTGGCGGCACAAAAAACTTACGCCATCAATCTTTCTGGAACCACACTGGGCGACGAAGAATTTTTAAGTTTTTTACACGCACAATTCGAGCAATACAATATTCCGCCGAGCAATATCTGTTTTGAAATTACCGAAACCGCCGCCGTTGCCAACCTCACTCAAGCCGTAAAATTTATTCAGCAATTACAGGCAATAGGCTGCCTCTTTGCGCTGGATGATTTCGGCAGCGGCATGTCATCCTTCGGCTATTTAAAAAATTTACCCGTCAATTTCCTAAAAATAGATAGCAGCTTTGTGAGGAACATGACGACCAACCCAATGGACAAAGCCATGGTTGAATCCATTAATAATATTGGCCATGTGATGGGTATTAAAACAATTGCAGAAGGCGTTGAGAATGAAGCCACCATCAACCTACTGCGCGACATAGGTGTAGATTTTGCGCAGGGCTATGCGATTCAGATGCCAGAACCGTTTCGCACGCCCAATTAAAACACTATAACTATTTAATCAACGCCTGATAGGTCAGGTTTTTTACACGGCGATTCAAGGTAGAAGTACCCGCAGGACGATGTTGCGTCATAAATAAAATAATTAATCGTTCTTTGGGGTCCACTACGTATTGTGGAAAATAGGCGCTGCCCCAACCGTAGGCTCCCTCAGTACCTATCTCGCCAACGGTGCCCTGCTCTAGGTTCACCCAAAAGCCCAAACCAAAACCATCGGCCTGCTCACGGTATTTATCGCCTACATGATTCGCATGCATGAGCGCTACGGTTTTAGGGCTAAGCAAACGCACCCCATCCAACTCACCACCATTTAATAACATTTGTAAAAAGCGCGCGTAATCTGGAGCGGTAGAAAGCAAACCTGCGCCGCCAGAAAATAATTTGCGCGGGCCGTGACTAAACTCACTGGTAGCGGCGGTTTCTTTCAAGGTGAGCTTGCCATTCTCCATACCGTATAAATTGACTAAACGATGTGCTTTTTCTGGCGGTAAAAAGAAACTGGTATCCAGCATATGCAGTGGGCCGGTAATTCGCTCTTGAATAAATTGATCGAGCGGCTTACCCGACACAACTTCCACTAACCGCCCCAACACATCAGTTGCATAACCGTATTGCCACACCTCGCCGGGGTGCGCATTTAAAGGCAGCGCAGCGATACGATCCACCACCTGCGCAATAGTTTCGTTATTGCCTAATAGATACCACTGCGTAAAACCCGCCTGCTTGTAAGCCTCAGCCGCAGGGCCAGTGCCGTAAGTTAAACCAGCCGTGTGACGTAGCAAATCGCGAATGCTAATGGGGCGACGAGCTTTCTCGGTGGTAAACGCTGCACCTGCTGCTGGCGTTATCGCCACTACCGAATCTTTAAAGGCAGGTAGGAATTTTGAAACAGGGTCATTCAATAAAAAATGTCCCTCCTCATAAAGCATCATTACTGCCACAGTCGTTATAGCCTTACTCATGGAGGCGATGCGAAAAATAGCGTCCTGCTGCATGGGCAGGTTGTTTTCAATATCTTGTTTACCATAGGTTTTAAACTGTACCACGCGGCCATCGCGCGCTATATACATAATGCCGCCTGCGAGCTGTTGGCGGGCTATATCGCCCTCAATCGCGTCATCCAAACGCTGTAACCGCTCCACTGAAAAGCCCGCCTTTTTAATGGCCGATGCGCTGGGTTGTGAAACCTCACCCATCGCCACTAATGGTAGAAATATTAATGCAATACCGAGCGCCAAGCCTTTCAGGTTGCGTTTAATAAAAAGTAAATTATTCATAGGGATGCTGTTAATAGAGTCTGTTAGTTGATGGTTTTAGATTTTGTCTTATTTATTTACTGCGCGAGAAGTATAAACAGTAGTACCTAATATTCGCCAGTCTCGTCCCAAAAAGCTTTTCTTACTGCGATAGTTTGCTAGGGTTAGATGAACAAGGTTTGTCAAACACCCTGCCAGAATGTAATCTCAGCCCTGTGTGTAGTCTGCAATACAACTTTATCGCCACTAAAGCTCTAACTATTAAGGGTAAAACCAATTAAAGGTGATTTTATGAAGAAGGTAAAAGACGTACTAATCGCAAAAGGAAACGACGACACCCATAGCATCGCCCCAAGCGCCACCGTATGGGATGCCATTAAGTTGATGACCGAGAAAAGCGTAGGCGCGCTACTGGTGACCGAGAACGGCGCATTAGTGGGCATTGTGAGTGAGCGCGATTACTTGAAGAAAGTTGCGCTTATGGGGCGCGCATCGCAAACCACAATGGTCAGCGAAATTATGACCGCCAACCCCTTCACCATATCGCCCGATCAAGATATGGAAGCCTGCATGCAATTAATGACCGACAAACGCATTCGCCATTTACCTGTAGTCGCTAACGGCAAACTGCTCGCAATGATTTCAATTCGCGATTTATTAGAAAGCACCATGGAAGAACAAAAGTATTTAATCCAGCAGCTTGAGCAATATATTCGCGGTGAGAGCTACTGAGAAAAAAAGCTACTAAAGATGAGTTCCGAAGGTCTTCACTACCGCATAACGAGGGCTGCCCCTCGTTATGCGTTGTGATTTTTAAAACTATCTAACCCACTTAATAATGCAACAGAATTTAAGCGGCTCGCTTAAAATAGGACAATTACAAATAGACTTACTACAAATAGCCTCACTACAAACAGACATCTCGCCGATTTATTTCGCTTTAAGAATTTCAACCAGCTTTTCTTGATCTACAAATTTCACATAACCCGATATAGAAGCAACCACTTCTTTGTTAGCCATTAATTCCTGCATAGCAACTTTACCCACTAGCTCAAATGCACCGGTAATGGCTGCTTGCCCGTCTTCTTTGGCTGCAGCCTTTACCTGCTCCACACAATTTTCAGTGAGTAATCTAGTGATAAGTTTACCCACATGCTCATTCGTTTTAGATTGAGCCTCTGGCGTCACTTTAGAAAACTCTTTAATTTCTGGGTGCGCTGCCATTGCAAAAAATATCCATTGCGCAAGCTGCTTTCGCTCTTTGCCGGTCAAAGTATCCACCATACAAGTCCCTAATGCATCGCCCGCGGAACTTGCAATTGCAGCACTAGGAAGCAACGCAAAGGTGGACAACAATGATAATAAAATGATGTGCTTTTTCATTACAACTCCATAAATTAGTAAATTGGCTTAAGGTAAAATTAAGTTCAAGATAGGTTGATATCCACTCTTCATTGGCACATTTTAGTGTGCTGAATTTAGCGAATTGTTATAACTTTGCCTTAGGTAAACGACTACTGCCTGCAAAAGCAGTGCTGTCACAGTAGCTACAATCACGGCAAATAAAAAACCAAATGCACCCGAAACAGCTGCAACAACATAGAAAAACGCTAACATACTAAGCAACCCTTGCTTCATTGATTTTAGAGACCTAATGGCATGCTCAGCTGAATAATTTCGATGTGAAAAAATTGCAATCGTTGAACCTGCAACAGGAAAGGCTGCGAATATGCCGCTATAAGTTTCACCCAGCGTTTCCGCAAAGCGTGTTATGCCAAAAACCAATAGAAGTGCAAATAGCATTCTACAGAGTATTTCGTTCATAGATGCAGCAGCTAAAAGCGGTCGATTGCGCAATTTTGGAGAGAAGTAAATTTGAAGTATGACCACCACTGCGGCCAACAATGCTAATTCATTTAAGCCCAAGTTTAACTTACCCATCAAAATAGCAATTGCAAAATAAATAGCGGTAGAAATAAAAAGAGTAGTCATCCAATTCAATCGTGAACAAAGCCACGAGTACGAAAAACAAAATGAAGAAAGTGCAACTATTCCGCCAAGGGTCGCAACCGCCGCCTTTTGAGCAAAATCCAAACCATTTTCAATATAAATGAACCAAGAAATAGGACCAGCAATCACTGGCAACCCCGAAAGTAGCCCCGCAACTGAGGCACCCCAAAATCTACCACTGATAGTAATAAGCGCTATAAACGCTGGAACAAGAAAAAGTTTAAATATAAGCATGCTTGATCAATTAGTAACTTAAAAATCATTCGTTTGATTACGTTGTTATACACTGCGAATTCTTTCTCGTCGAAGAGGGATTCCATTCTTTACCTCAACCCACTCTCCCTTCTGAAAAGACTCGTATGATTCGAATACACAAGGAATACCCTTGGCCGCGAATAACTCTTGCCTATCCATTAACTGAAAATGTAAGTGAGGGGCTATCGAGCTGCCAGAATGACCTGCCAGTGCCAACTCTTCGCCAGCACTAATACCTTGCCCGATAGAAACTTTAATTGAACCGCATACAGCATGAGCAATCAAACAATATAAATCATTCTTTTTAAGAATAATGTAATTCCCTAAATAAACCTTGAGATCAGAATTGCCTTCTGGTGCTTTACCAAATTGAGAACGAATAATAGGTTTGATGATGGATGTGAAATATCTGTGACTATATGAACTGGATTACGCTCTTTAAAGCTGCCAGACACTTCAACAACTTCTCCATCAAAGGGAGAAATAATTGAGGCGCCCAAAAAGTACGTTTTATTAAGAGGTACACCTAAAGTGAAATAGCGTAAATAATTGGGCTTAAAAAATTTATAACCTTTGGAGCGATTCCAATCAATATTAAAAAAATCATAAGCATAGGTTTATCCTAGAGCATATGTTCCATGGCTAGGCACCATAAAGCCAGGAGTATTTACAGCGCAACATTCACCCTTAATGGGAATTTAACAGAAATAGCATCCATGAGACGTTCCTTTTTTGATCTTACCTACCAACCTGCGACTTAAAAACTGTCCAGCGCACCTAGTACACTGCTTGAGTTTATTATGTATTTATATTCTTTAGTAAAGCCATCAACAATATACCTTAATATTTACGTGTATTGGTTCTAACCTTAAGTTCCAACAGCTGCGGTTTTGCATTGTTAGACTTGTGCTTACTCATCCAGCATCGGCTTGAAGCCTGCTGCAATTAGTCGCTTGCCGTCAAATGCTGGCGGCCGATCCTGAAACTGCATACGTGGATCACTGGTTACCTTCTCCATGCCCGCATCTCTGGTCTCTTTATCTGGCCATTCAATATAGGACATGACAACAGTTTCGCCCGGGCCTGCACCAGCAGCGCCAATGAAGCTACCATATTCTTTGGACTCCAGCCTCGCTTCTGTACCATGATATGTCGAGGCGTCTGGCCCAGATTCATCCAACCAACACTCAACGACTCGAAGCGCGCCATTTTCCTTCACAACCGTCGCAGAAATTCTCGCTAACTCTTCGTACGCTTTCTTATTCACATGAGAAACCGGAGCGATAAAATAATCAATATAGGTCATGCACAGTCTCCTGATATGAGGCCTAAGGTTAAGTTCAAAGTTGTGATTTTGCGGAATACTTTTGCGTAGCAAAACCACAAAGCTGCGACTTAAAAGCTGTCCAAGGAGCGAAGCGGCTTGAGCAACTTGTATGGCTATTTTTTACAGCAAACACAAGATTTATTTCTTATTTGCAAATAAGAACCTCCATAGAACAGACCACCGCAGTCACTGCATTTAAAGTTTTTAACTAAATAGTGCCACCCATAAAGAGAGACCAAAGCGCCAACTACAAAAACGATTAAATAAACCTCAATTGAAGTTTCCGTTATTGAGCCGTCACCCCGGCGCCTTAGTATTGGAAAGGCCGACAAAAGCCAAGTGATGGCGATGCAAACAAAGGGAATTGCGACCAGTGTAATCGCTATGAGATTGCCCTTTTCTTGTTTATTGGTCATGTTTTTTCCTTATTTGATGATATGGTGATTTTTATTCTTACGGAGCCATAACGTTAAGTTCAGCGGAACTATGCTGCAACGCCTTGTTATGCAAATTAT
>CAUOQW010000118.1:0-6882 GCA_963506825.1 uncultured Cellvibrio sp. | reverse complement strand
ATCCGATGGTTAGAAATGCGATTACGTATTTACTCAATACTCAAAAAGCAAATGGTTCTTGGCATTCGTCAGAGAGTCTTTTTAGTACAGACCTTGGCTCTACCAGCTTGGTTATGGTTTACCTACCGAAAGCTATAGAACGCCTAGGTGGATTAGACGTAAAAGTTAATGTGAATCTACCGTCCAATGTTGTGATGTCAGCACCAACGCTGTTGCCTACTTCACAAACAGCGGGTACGGATGGCACAACCCAATATCTCTGGGATGTCAAAGGTGTCACGGGATCAGGTCGAGATATTTCATTCGGTTTAGCCGTGAACGACCTTGCCTTGGGCGAAATCCGTAAGGTGGCAAGTCTTGCTACGCTGTCATTCGGTAATTCGTTTACGAGTGAAACCATCGTTAGAGATATTGAGATTCCCAATGTGAATGCCCTGAGCCAATTGATCTTGGCGGTAAGCACTGACAAGGCAATCTATGGTGCTAATGAGCCTGTGCAAATTGCATCGCTGGCCACCAATAATGGCCCTGCATTTGCCGGTGGTAATGTGAAACTTGCGATTCGCGCAACGGGCTTTGTTGGGCTGTTGGATAGCCTCGTGCTTAACCCTGTAACCTCGTTAGCCCAAGGCCAATCCAATACAGTAACCAATAGCTGGAATACCGGTACTGTGTTTGCCGGTGACTATGAAGTCTTTGGCCAACTGCTGGATAACAGTGGCCGTGTGGTTGCCGAGGCGACTGCGCCTTTTGCAATACGTGGCTCTGCAGCTAACAATCAGCTGCTGGGTAGCCAAGTCTTTACGGATAAGTCGCAGTATCTCAATACCGAATCCGCGCACATTGATACGCGTGTTCTGAACACCGCGCTTAACGTGATTCATGATCCCGTATTGGGTCGCTTAACGATTACTCATTCGAGCGACAATACAGTTGCCTTCACGCGTAGCTATGCCAGTCCTCAGTTGGTCATTGGCGGGCAAACAGCGCATCAGGAAGATTTGGGTTTAGCAGATTTGGCATTGGGGCAGTACAAGGTCTTGTGGCAAGTGTATGACGCCCAAGGTGTGAATTTAATTACGCAATCCACTACACAATTCGATGTTGTACAGGACATTCGCACGTTAATTGGCGGCACCGTGACGGTGAAGTCTGCCTCTGTTGAGCGCGGCACTTCTCAAACCTGTAATTTCACGGTGACGAATAAAACTGCTACTGCTATCCCTGCATTGGTGGTGACCGAGACGGTGATTAACCTTGATACCGAGTCGGTTTTAAATACTTTTGATGTCCCTGTAAATTTAGCGGGAAATGTTGCTCATACAGATGCTCGCCCACTTTCAACGGCTGCCTATGCAACAGGTCAATATGCCTGTGTGCTGCAAGCGCAGTTAGAGGGTCAAACGTTGAATTTGGGTCAAGCGCTTTTCACTGTTACTGAACAACCAATCAAGCTTGATGCTGAGTTGAAACAACAAACTCAAGGTCGTTTGTTGGTGTTGATTGACGATGCAAAAACACCAGATGAAGAACTCTATTTAAGGTCTGTATTGGATACGGCAGGTTGGCTGTACACCATCGTTAACAATGCCAAAGATTTTGACGCGGAGTTAACGCAAGGTGGTTATAGCAGTTACGCCCTACTAAGCGAGCTAGTTACACTCACACCTAAAACGCGCGATGAGTTAAAACTGCGTATTGCAGCGGGAGATGGCCTCTATGTTAGCAATGGTCATGATCGTCGCCATCAATCATTAGAAGATGCGCTGGGTATTCGTGTTCATTCCAAACAGACACATATTTCTGGTGTTAAGTTTAAGCAAAGTGCATTGGGTGATGCGTGGCTTTATAGTTTCGCGGAACCGTTCAACTCCCTCACCTTTGATATGGCTGGTGCCACCCAAGTGGGCGAATATGTTTTAGCACCGCTTGGCGCAAATTCAGCGGGTGCATTGGGGGCTGCTGAAGAATACAACGCATTCGTCTTTGAAGATTTTGCTTCCTTGTCATCCGCTGTTGAAGGGCGCTTGGGTGTAGGTGGCAACCTCAATATCAACAACTTTGGCATAGGCGACAAGCTAGATCCTAAGAATACGGGCGATGTTGTCGTTGTGGGTGGAAACGCCACCTTCCCGTCGGGTAAGGTGTATTACGGCAACCTGATCGCGGGTGGCTCAGTGGCAGGTGTTGGTGATCCTGTCGTTAATCTTCGGCCTTTTTAGATGCTGATGTCTGATTGTCAAACTGGTCGCCTTAGTACCTTGCACTACTAAATTCACAGTCCGCTTTGGTGAAAAAAATTGATTGATAAAATATTCGTGACCGTCCGGTTCTGGCCGTTTTCAACTGTAATTAATACTGGGAAGTTCTATTCATGACGTTTTATAGCTACTCGACCTAAAATTTTCTGCATCGCTTTATGCGCCAATTTACGGAAAGCGGTGTAGATATAATTAGTGCCAAATTAAGTACAGATTCACGCCAAATTCAGTTTGCACATGCTAAGCTAAATCCATAGGTCAATATTTAGGATGACTATGATGAACCCTCAAACAGCAACCGCAAAAGCAATTAACTGGAACAAGGTCTTACGCGTCACGTTTCGTTTCGCGTGGGCTGTTGCTGTTCTTGCGTTCAAGCTTGTGCTCATCGCTTTTTCTTTTGTTATTGGTATGCTAACTTCTGGCAAAGATGAAGATACAGGGGATGACCGCAGAAGTGATAGCACGGAAGGTGACGATGTTATTTATAAGTTCGATCACGAAAGCAAATATGATGTATATAAAAATGAAACGCACTTTTAGTTGTCTAAAAAGTTAAGAATGTAAATTAATTTTACACTCTTAACTCTGCTGCTATCTAGTTTTTCCTCCACCCGACTTCATTCTTTTTCCAGCTGCGCCTGTCACCTGCCTTCCTGTCGCACTACCAGCCTTAGATGCGCCATACATCATTCCAGATATACTTCTCTCTATCCCCAAGCCTAGATTGCTTCCAACCACGCCTAGCAGCGTCGAAAACAATAACGGCAAGAGTAAATAAGTAAACCTAACAATCCACAAAGTTACCATTGCTTCCATTGGCTGGTCGCCTGTATTCACCATATCAATCCATCGGCCATCCATAAGTGATGACATCAGAAAATTGTTTAGCCATAACGCAAGTGCAAATAAAAATGACCAGAAAATAATGGAAAACTGAACCACGGTAAGGCTCACTAATGTTCCAAGCTCGTAGAGACTAAATAACAGCAACAAAGGCAACACAATAACAAACATCATTAGGGCAAATGCCTGCACTATAGGCGCACCAGCCTTTAGTACCTGCGCCTCCATCAGCATCTGCGGCCCTTCAAATATGAGTCCTACTCCGGCAGCACCATTAATCCACCCCTCCAGTGAAGAGTAAGTACCATCAATCTGAGAATTAGAGATCGCCAGCTTAGTCGCCGGTGATGTAGCACCCGGTGAAACTATGGCTGTTTTCAACAATTGGTCATCGGCTTGTGTGTTGCTACCAAAATACGATGACGCTACGCCATTCCATTCGCCCACGCTATTGGCCATAGTCCCATTTTTTACATCACTTAATAGTCTTGTGCGTAGGCCATCAGTTTCATCCGACCACCAGCGATCACACGTAGGCCACCCTAGACCATCCGCGCCATCGGATTGAATATTGTCACCATGTAATACGCTGTAATCGAACGATTTAAGACCTTGTTTCGTTCTAAAACTATCGTAGAAGCCTTGCTGAGTAACAAAAAATGTAGAACCAAAATAGGAGCGGTCGTCATCTTTTAAGCTCGGAGGAACTTCTGGATTATCACGCATGAATTTATTAGATGCTGGCAACCAGCAATCATTATTAAATTGCACAGCTTCTTGTCGTAATTGCGGATCGGTTATGGCCGCAACGGATAGATTTGCGGCGACACTCGTAATATCGGCACGACATGGCAATTCAAATTTTAGACTATTGGCAATGGCTATATTCAATCGTGAAAACACATACCACCATAAAGGTGCCTGTGGGACATGATCGCCCATCATGGCCGCGTAACGTCCTTCCTCGCTATCCAATGTGGTGCCTGAGTCTCCAAATGATTTTTCAGAGACGGTTGCCGCTGAAGAGTCATCGGCGGGGCAACTTGAGTGATAGTATTTAGTATTTTCGGTATATAAATTAATGAATGGCGTAACGCCTATAAAAAATACAAACAACATGGAATAAAGCTTAACTTCCAAGGCTCGTACAATTTGTTTTGAAGTAACACCTTCACGCTCCTGAAAATCCAAGAGGGTTTTAATGGTTACGATAACGAATGGAATCGCGCCAATACCCGTGCCTGACAAAATACTCCATAGTCCGTCGTACAGGTGCCACGCTAGTAGCATCGTGTAAAGTTCAATTGCAGAATTAACCAACATCGACAAACCCCTTAATGCGTAATCCAGTAAATAATGTTGATTCCAAAAAGCAATTCATAAGCAATAAAGAGTCGCACCAACATTCGACGACCATACACAATTTTTTCTTCGCTAATATCTGGCTTTAACCCTGTGAGAATATATCGCCATGCAAAATAGACGCTGACATAAATGCTCAGCCGCATCAAAATAAACCAATGTTTTATAGAGTTCACACCGGCGACAAAATCCAATGTTTGCTCCCGATGCTTAAATAACTCCGTCGCCAAGGTCATGGCCAGCCACATGCCTAACAGTAGAACGACCAAACCAATACCAAATACTTTCAGCATCTTTATTTGGTTTTTTTTAATTCGCATTGATACCACCCGCCGTCATCCCTTTGTCTTCAGTTACTTTAGCTTTAAGCGTATTACCCTTAGCGCTGCCATCACGCGCTTTGCCTCGTTCGGAAATAACTGTCGTAGCGTTATTTAATACTTTTTTGCGAACATCATTTTCAAACATAATATTGTCTAGTTCTTGCGCTAACCGCTTTTTTGAAAACTCAATTTCTTCTTGCGCTTCCGGATTAACAGAAATATTTGGCTCTTGCTCACCCATGTTAAAGAGGTCTTTCGCTATGAGCCCTTTTTCCATGACACGCGCCAACGCGACTTCTGACGCATAGCGGTTAGCCAAAATACGCTGCTCGTTGGTCGGTGCATTTTTAATGGAGCGAATTGTCGATTCTGTTGCCACAATCCCCATGCCCGGAACCGATAATTTCTTGAGCATTGCATCCGTTATGACGGGAGCGGAAAGTGCATTTGCAAGATCGGTGGTTACAAGATCGCGTTCTTCTTTATGCTTCAATCGCAAACCTTGGCCAACTTTGGTGGTTAGTTTTTGGCAGTCATCACAGGTGCGAACTTCGCGCTCGCCAACCACTGCTGCAACCCATCTGGAAGCAGAAGATGCGGTTGGAAATACTCGCGTAACATTTTTATCGCCTGTCACACTGTCTTCCGTAGTATCTGCGGCTAACCCTTCGAGCATATGGGCATAACCCGCCTCGATAGTGTCACCTACAGCTTTAATGGGTTCTTGGTTTTTACCGCCTTTTTTGACCCCCTTAACCCAGACAACACCGCTATTGGCCGCAGCAACATCCATGTTACCCGCATGCTCTACAGGGTTTTGCCCTGTTTGTGATGCAGTATCCCAACTTACTTTTTTACTGCCGCGAATCCAGCCTTCTAAGGGATCGCGTCCAGAGCGAACGTCATTTTTCATGTCTTGGCAGCTTTTAAGCGCAACTTGATAAGAGGCTTTAGCATCCGCTAAACCTTTGGTCATGAAATCGTAAACGCCAGGATAGTTTTCTTGAACTTGTTGCAGTCCCCACATGGTTAATAACCCAGGGGCCATTGCAACAACGTCATTAGCCAAGCCATAAATGCTTTGTTGGATATCACCAAATGTTTCAGTGATAGATGTACGTGGATCGAAACTACAAGAGCGCAATAAATTCCATTCAGCGCCTGCGCCGAGAGTAATATTGGTGCGATTGCTTTGACGGTAATTTACATAGGGATCTGAACCACCCATGCTGAAATACCACGCGTCATCGCCGTTAGGGCGAACCGATTGTGCATGACTTGTTAATGACGCAAGCGCAATCAAAGAAAGGGAAAATATTTGAATTAATTTACGCATGTTAATCACCAATCAATTGAAAATAAGAATACTTGGCCTTTCTTTTTACAACACGTATAAGGTCGCCATAAACTCCAGGCATAACCTTCATCACCATCCACATTTTTTCCGTTTGCCCAAGCAGCAGAACCGCCCATAGCCATGCCGCTGTTCACAGTTTTAGGAAATATCATTTGGAATTTGTGATTACTGGTATTGCCTTCAGTCACAGCAGAAGGCCCCCAACAACGGTTGCCACAGTTTGTGCCAGGCTGAATATAAATATGTGGAGCGAAGCTGCTTGTTGTAATGGCCGCAGCCCTATGTGCGGCTACTGCACCATTAATAGCGTCATAAGGATGTACACCCCAGCCACAACGTGGATAAACGGGTGCCCAATAGCCCAGCGGCAAATTGGTTTTAATTTTGGGGAATCCAAATATGGCTTGAGGAAAAAAATTCTCTAAGCCTGGATCACTCCATGAATTATCAAGGCCACTTAAAAAATAGGGGAAATAAGGAACGTCAACACCAGAGGAGCAAAACCAATCCGTATTACTAAGTGCATTAAAAAAGAGAACGGCTGGGTTTCCCAATACCTCGGCATGCTTGAAATCGACATAGGTTTCAAGCTCACTCTGCTTTTCATCTTTGTTGGTTAAGTTTGCAGGGTTAACATTGTTAAGACCCTGAACATCACCCAAAGGCGAGTCACTAGAGGTATGCGTGGCAACCACTAAATCTGGAACAAACTGGTGAATCTTTGGCGACTCTT
>CAUOQW010000117.1:0-6901 GCA_963506825.1 uncultured Cellvibrio sp. | reverse complement strand
CATACCGGGGAGGATGTGCAGATTTTCAGTTACGGTAAAGGCCGCAGTAATTTTAACGGCGCTATGGATAATACCGACATCGCTAAAAAGTTAATGGCTTATTTAAAGCCTTAAACACCTTTTTGGTAGCGGTGGGCAGCAACAGCTGCGCATAAATAAATGCAAAGCTGATAGGTTTTGCTGTATTCCTGTGTAAAGCTTTAGAACGATTATTCATTTATTAATCGTTCTTATTTATTACAGAGGAAAGCAATAATGAAGTTGTCATCACTGCTGTTAAGCGCTATCTGTTTTCTATCAGTTTCCTGCCAAACAACATCTACCCTTAATACTTCATCTGAAGCTACATCTAATTCCAAGGTGACCGCGGAGCAATTGCTTCGTAAAGATTATGTCAGCACTCTGGATAATCAAACCCATCAGTATTTTGTTTATTTGCCACGCGGTTATAGCGATCAGCCTGCAAAAAAATGGCCGGTCATGTTGTTTTTACACGGCAATGGTGAACGAGGTAATGGCCGCGATGAATTAGATTATGTTATTACTCACGGTCCACTTTACGAAGCGTGGATTCAGAAAAAAGATTTACCTTTTATTATTATTTCACCACAACTTCCTATGCTGGGAATGGAAAAGGTGCCTTACATTGCTAGCCGTACTCGCGCCCAAATTCCGCAGCGTTTAGCCCAAGGTGTGCCTGTACGTGAAGCCTTCTTTTCAGTAGTAGGGCCAATAGAGGCCGCACCGGTTGTGACTCAAATAGATATGAAAAAAATTCCCCCACTTTTGCCAAGGGGTTGGGAAACAGTTGAACAAGATTTGTTGGCTATGTTAGGCGATGTTCAAAAAAATTACGCTACTGACGCGGCTCGCATTTACTTAACAGGTTTAAGTTATGGAGGTTTTGGAACTTGGTTTATGGCCAGTAAACACCCTGATAAGTTCGCAGCTATTGCGCCGGTGGTGGGTTGGGGGCATCCAGATTTAATGGCACCCATTGCGCAGCATCAACTTCCTGTGTGGGCATTTGCGGGTGGGCGCGACACGTCCGTCAATAAAAAATTCTTTTACCCCGGTTTAAGTAAATTGGAAGAGCTGGGTAACAAAGAGGTTCGTTTTACCGTGGAAGAGGATATGGCGCACGATGCATGGAAGCGTATCTATGGTGGCGATGATCTCTATACATGGTTATTGGTACATCGTAAAAACTAAGATTTGCTCCGTTCAGCAAGAGCCCCATTGAGCTTTCTCCTCTTTGGGGTGTAGGTTCCAGATAATTCTGAAACTTTGGGGCCAGATATGACGCGGGTTTGCGGCGGGGATTCCAGATTAACTATTTTGAACATTCCGCCATAAACTGGAATTTTTAGGGTAAATTCCGACGAAATTTGAAACTCGATAAATTTAAGAGTAATTTTTTTATATTTGAAAAATTTTTAAAAAACGCAAATATGCCCAGAAGGCATATGAGCTGCGTTAATTATTTATGGTGAGAACGTGCTATTTATCCAATAACTTCGCTATACAGTTATTGATAGCTTTAAGTGTTATGTCTGCATTATCGTAAATATAGATAACTCGACTGTCACCAAGTTGGTGAGAAGGGTTTAGATTATGCGCTAAAAGCATATTTAGCAATGACTTGGTATCCAAATCATAGATTTTGGATAATCTATTAAGGGTGATGTATTTATTTAAAAAACTAATCGCTGCCTCGGGTCTGATCGTACCCTTGGTTTCGTGGAGTACAGGAATATTCGAAGTAGTGTTAATAAAGGCCAAAAAATGCTCTTCATTTAATCCTGTAAGAGCTGAAATTGATTTGAAATTTATATCGGCAGATAAATAATTTATGTAAATGGAGTTAAGCCAGGTTATAAAATTAAATGGATCTACGTGTATATCTGTCCAATGAGTTGCATCCTCCGCTGCAAATATATTGTGGTTTTCCGTGCGCAATAGTGTCAATAAAAAACCTAGCGAAATATTGAAATATCTTAATTTATCTAATAGTTGTGTTAGTGGGACTAGTTTGTGTGCCGTTGCAGGATCAGACTGCATACATTTCTGGATTAAGAATGTATTTACTGAATTAACTGCTCGCACGTCAAAAAGATAATCTTTTTCATATCTCATTTTATTAATTGTATCAATCAATCCTTTTTTCATTAAAACATAAAGATCTTCCGTTTCAATTTTTAAAAATCTGGAAGCCTCCACGATTCTTAAGTGGGATCTCAAATCCATATCCGATTTGGCTATATTTCTTCTAGGCTTTCTGCATATGCTATCAATTTCATGCTTGGTTGAAATGTCACGTGTTAGTTTAGGTTCTTTATCGTAATGATAGAGTCGGCTGAAATTTGCTAAATAATCTTCTATATTAATATGCTTTAAGAATGGCTGGGCCAACGGAATATTTTTGAAACAAGTGTCTTCAAACCATTTTCTTCTAAATGTCGCATCTGTAATTAATGCATGCGCTTGGAGAAAATGAATATGAGCATCAGAATTTTTTATTTCCAATTTCTGAATTCTATCGAAAATTAAGTCGTATGGTCTGAGCGTGAAGACAAAAGCTTCGGTCAATGCCCTCAGTGCTTCGCTATCGTGAGCGCTTTGCTGATATACGGGGGCATCAGATTCAACTATCAACATCTCTTTTAAAGAATTATTGCAATGGCTACACTTTTCAAAAAGATCACTATTCCATTCAAGTGCTGACCCGCATTTGGAACATGTATCGATGAGCAAAAGATTATGGGTTGAACAATGGGTCACTGTAAGTTGCTGCCATTCATCTTTAAAGTACCCATTGATTCCAACGCATGTAGTGCACAGTTTTGGGTTGTGTACTTTAATATCTTTTAAAAACCTTGACTCGTCATAGAAATTTTTTTCACATTCTTTAAAATGGTCGTTCAGTTGAGCGGTTGATATTTTGAGTGTTGGCGATAAACGTTCTATAAAATCACGATAGGATTGATGGCCAACTGAATAGTTGTATAACCCCGAAACAGACCGAATTAACTTGCATATTTCATCAAGTGTCTTCCGACCATTTCGTCGAGCAATGCGTAGTACATACCCACGAAATGACTCATCTTTGAATGGGCGTGGACGAACGGGTAAGATTATGTGTCCCATTATAAAAGCCCCAGACGACTGAGTTCCTTGTTGACTGCATTTAAAGTCGATTTGTAAGGAAGTATCTTCTCTCCTATATCCCCCTCTTTGGATGCTTCCATTAACCAAGCCAAGTGGAGCGTTTGTTGAGAAATTGTTGTTTTCGAGTCAGACAATTTGAAAGCGGTGACTAAAAGATTCTTAAAAACTCTGTTGTTGCCGCCAGTGGCCAAAAGTAAACGTTTTATACCTTCGCTAGAATCACTAAAAAGTCCGTTTATTTTTGCCGGATACATTCGCATAATCATTTTAATAAATTGGGCGTATCTTATTGTTTCATTGTCGTCTTTCATGCTGAAAGGGAAGCGCTCAATAACTTCCGTGGTTCGGGTTTTGATTTGATTGTCAACGTATATTATGTTTTTGGTCCGAGAGTCTCCTCCCAGCACAACTGACACCTGTAAATCATTGAGAAGCCATTTGATAAAAACAATTATCTTACTTCTGTCATGCACGCTATAGGTGGGAAATAAATCGTGTAACTCGTCGATAATTACAACTTGCAAACCCAATTCGTTTTTTAATATTTTTAATCTGTGACACTTTGTTAAATATTTTCCTGTGGTGGGGTCCGGATCACCTAATTTTTCAAGTAAAGCTGTCACAAAAGCCTCTTTCGACAGGGCCGCCATTTGCTTTACCAGAATGGCAGGTTTTGGGGTCAACTCTGCTGTCTCAACAGTTGATGTTGACTCTATATATCGCTCGAATAGAGATGTCTTACCTACACCAGATTCTGCGACTATGAATAAGCATTTAGGACAAATGGCTTGGTAATCATGCACGAATTTAATTGCAGCTAATGCTTTATTAAAATCCTCTTGATACACCAGTGTAGCTTGAAACGAAGCCAGTTTTAAAAGTTGATTATCTGCATTCATTATTTACACTCCACTTCATCTAAACCGTCAAATATTGAACTGTTATCCTGATCAGTTGTACCAACTTCACTGGTCGGTGTTTCAATTTTATGGGCGGTCCTGACTGTTCCAGCGGACATCATTCCCTCAAGATCAGTTTTAGTTAGTTTTTCTGTCGTTGTGCGCGGCGTAGCGGGCTTTGCACCTTTTCTTCGTTGTTTTTCAGCGCGCTTCGCTTTCAAGCGATTTTTGCCTGGATCAAATAATGCAGAATCTTTCGACATATAACATTTTGTTGCGGGAGTATTGGGAGCAGTTGCTTCAACATCGGATAGTTTAGTTCCGGTTTTAATGCGTTTGTCGGTGCACGGAATAAGCACCATTTCCATCGTCATCGGATTAATCACAAAGATCTTTGAAATGTCATTTTTGTTAGCTATACCCTCGATTTTGTTGTTCTCTAGAAACCCCTCTTTTTTCAGCAAAAAATAAAGGTCACGCAGTGGCGTTGAATTATAAGTTTGCTTGTTTATTGAAATGCCATTATTTGGATTCAATACGTGATAAAACGAGGTGCCAACGAAGGCATTTACAACCTCGTTGTTCAAGGGAAGTCGCGGTGTCATCATTGTTTTTTCGTAATAAGCATTCCACACGTCAATGGGCTTAGCATTGTCTAAGCCTTTATGCGCGCTTTGATGATAAAAGTCGCAGATGTATTGTTCGATAATCATATGCACTTCATGTTCACACATGCATGCGAGCTGTTGTGTGGTTTCATCAATCGGATCACCGGCTAAACGCTTAGCGACGTAGCCGGGTATTTTTTTTGCAAGTTGTTCACGAAAAGTTCTAAAAAATCTTTCTATGAATGGCTTCTTTTTGGGCGTCTTGGTGGGAGTAATCACTCTGCTACATCCGATGTTCAGAACATAACTAGTGACGGTAATATTGTTAAATGCGGAACCAGCGTCGCAGATAATATCGTTCGCCAAACCATATACGCTCCATTGATTTTGGCAGTGAGGTAATTCTTTTTTGGGAAGAGTTGCGTGCTTTATACACGCAATGACAGATTCAGTCTGCTCGCCTTTTCCTGGGCGTTTAATACTTGTGGCGTAACCCAATACACAGCGCGAGTAGCGATCTATCGCTACGTAGACGATTAACGTACCTAAAAATTCGTTAGTTTCAGCATCTACTATTCCTAAATTCAGATGGACTGCATCTATTTCCACGTATTGTAGTGGAAAATCTGCCCATATTTTTTCGGCAGTAGATTGGGATTTGTTTCGCGCAGCTTCTTTGCCTATCCGTGCTAATGTTTCTTCAATCTCATCAATTGAGTCGCAAATTTCATAGAACCGCGATTTTGATACGCAGGTACCTTCAATTTGCCTTGATTTGAAATATTCTTCTAGTTTTGTATAGCATTCAGAAACACTTGGCCCACCCCGCGTCAGGTATTCGTCTTGAATAATTTCTTCGATAAGATCCAGCATGTCATCACTAAATTTTGATGTTCGTTTTTTACGGTAATTTTTAGTAAATACCAAAATATTTCTTCCAGCATTGCGCCATTTTTTGTAAGAACGGTATAATGTGCTTTCGCTCATGTAAGCGTATTTTTTGCTAACTTCGGCAATAACTTTTCTGCGAGTCGCAATACTGCAAGGAGTTGCCTCTTTATCGAGTGCTTGCAGATATGCTGTTAGGCGATTAAGCTTTTCGAGCATTTCTGTGTTCGCGACTGTTTGAAAAATAAAAGGCTGATTGGTTTTTTCCGCAAGTCTCAATGTGTTGTTGAAATAGGCATCATGAATGGTCATGGGGCTGAAGTTTTCATGACGTCCAGATTGAAAGCGAAGCAGAAAATTTTCCTTGGATGCATGCATAATTTGAGCTTTCTCATTGCCCCAAACGACTTCAGAGCCCACGTTGAGCATTAATACGTTGTTATTAGACATAGTTTTTCAACTCCAATGGACTGTTTGCGTTAAGTAGGTTCTGATTGCTGTAGCTGTAATAGCCGTTTGCAACGAGTTGCCATCCGAGGCATTTGGGCAACTTTAGCTGCTGAGTTTTTTCAGCGATCTCCCGTATACACGTATGGATAGGTATTTCACCGATTAGATTTTTTGCATCTACTACATTCAAGTCTGTAAAAAGAAAGAAGTAGAGCTGCTGATAGTTTGCAATTGTTGCGCAATCGTTTTGGGAGAGAGCACTGTTCAGGATCAGTGGATATCCAATGACCTCTTTGACATGTGTGGTTAGGAATCCAAATTTTTCTCGGAAGTTCGATGTCAGCATTCGCTCAAAAGGTTTTACTTCTTCAAAATAAAAATCATCGTTTACGGTTTTTATAAGCGCATCGGGCGTATACCGAACCGTTTTACAATTACGTCTGTAGAAAAACGAGGTTGGTTGAGTAACGTAAGTTAGGATATTCGGATTGAACTCACGAAGTAGGGCTGCATTTCTTTCTAGTCTGCTCTCGCAGTACTGGATCGAGTTGGTTTTCTTGCTGAAAAAACCAATGTTTTCTTTCACCCGACTACATTTTTCTAGCTTTCTCGCCAACGTATCCATTATTTAGCTCCTTTTGACATTGATGTAACAAAATCAGAGCACTGGTGAATACGATCATTCATTGCACAATAGTGGTCTGTTGAACTGGCTTTTTTAAAAGGAAAAACTAAGCTGTTTATTAGCTTGCGCAGCGGTATCGATATATTCATCTTTCAAGTTCTCGCGGTTGATGGAAACGGTTGTGGTTTAAGACAGCTTCACGCTCTCTACTTGTAGAGATAAACGGAAAGAGTCCTAGCGGACAAATTTCGAATATATTTTTT
>CAUOQW010000116.1:0-6966 GCA_963506825.1 uncultured Cellvibrio sp. | reverse complement strand
TTGGCCAAGCTTTATTGGCGAAATTCACCGGTAAAACCCGTGTAATCGCCGAAACTGGCGCTGGTCAACATGGTGTTGCAACGGCGACTGTTGCCGCGCGCTTAGGCTTAAAATGCCGAGTGTATATGGGGTTGGATGACATCAAGCGTCAAACCCTAAACGTTTATCGTATGAAGTTGCTGGGTGCAGAGGTTTTTCCTGTGACCTCTGGCTCACGTACTTTGAAAGATGCCATGAACGAAGCCATGCGCGATTGGGCAACCAATGTGGATGACACCTTCTATATTATCGGCACAGCTGCAGGTCCCCATCCATATCCGCAATTAGTGCGCGATTTTCAATCTATTATCGGCCGCGAAGCGCGTCGCCAATGTTTAGCACAAGCGGGCAAATTGCCCGATGCTTTGGTTGCCTGTGTGGGCGGCGGATCTAATGCCATTGGTTTGTTCCACCCATTCTTAACCGACGAATCGGTAAAAATGTACGGTGTAGAGGCGGGCGGTTTAGGTATTGAAACTGGTAAACATGCCGCACCTTTAAGCAAAGGTATTCCCGGTGTTTTGCATGGCAACCGTACCTATTTGATGGAAGATGAAAACGGTCAGATTATTGAAACTCATTCGGTTTCTGCTGGTTTGGATTACCCAGGTGTAGGCCCAGAGCACTCATGGTTGAAAGATATTGGCCGCGTTAATTACGTTGCCATTAACGACGATGAAGCCTTAGCTGCTTTCCGTAAGCTGACGCTAACCGAAGGCATTATGCCGGCCTTGGAATCAAGCCACGCGGTTGCCTATGCTGAAAAGCTCGCGCCAACCATGAGCAAAGACCAAGTCATCATCGTCAACCTTTCTGGCCGTGGCGATAAAGATATTCACACTGTTGCTGCCCTCGACGGTATTACCGTCTAATAAGTAAAAGAACAGGAAAATTTAGCGATGAGTCGTATTCAACAACGTGTAGCCGAAGCAAAAACGGCCGGTAAAAAACTATTAGTTGCCTATATTGTCAATGGTGATCCACAGCCGGAAGTTACCCTCCCAACCATGCATGAAATGGTTGCCAAAGGTGTGGATGTTATTGAGTTAGGTGTACCTTTTTCTGACCCCATGGCTGAAGGCCCGGTGATTCAAAAAGGCCATGAGCGCGCTTTGGTTCATCACACTAGCCTTAAAGGCACTTTGGAATTGGTTAAACAATTTCGTGAAACGAATAGCAAAACGCCGATTGTGTTGATGGGCTATGCAAACCCCGTTGAGCGCTTTGGTTATCAAGCTTTTGCAACCGCGGCGGCTGAAGTGGGCGTTGATGGTTTGCTCACTGTCGATTTACCGCCAGAAGAAGTTGTTATTTTAAAAGATGCTTTGGATGCTGTTGGTTTAGATAATATTTTCTTGTTGGCTCCAACCACTACAGTTGCGCGTGCACAAAAAATTGCTGAGCATGCGAGTGGGTTTTTGTATTACGTTTCACTAAAAGGTGTAACTGGTGCAGGCCATTTGGATGTTGATGATGTGAAATCCAAACTAGCTGCTTTTGGTAAGTTAACTGATCTACCAATGTGCGTCGGTTTTGGTATTAAAGATCCGGAAACCGCAAAAGCCGTTGCGCAATTGGCCGATGGTGTTGTGGTCGGTAGCGTGTTGGTAGAGAAAATGGGCTCACTGGAAGGCCAGCCAGCAACTGTGATTGCATCTGCTGTAGGTGAAATCATCGGCGGCATACGCGCCGCGATTGATAGCCTCTAATTCGCTAAACATTATTTTTTAACGACTGTTAGCGCTTGCGGAGTGCTAGTGGTTAATCAGAAAAAACTAACAAGCCAAAAGAGATTTCACGATGAGTTGGTTAGAAAAAATTATTCCGGGCATTGCGGCTCGCTCTGAAGCCAAACGCTCCAATAAAGTCCCAGAAGGATTGTGGGAAAAATGCGTTAAATGCGACGCGGTTTTATACAAGCCTGAATTGGAAAAAACATTGGATGTTTGTCCCAAGTGCGATCACCACATGCGCATCCGTGCGCGCACTCGTTTGGATATTTTTCTAGATCCACAAAATCGTAAAGAATTGGCCACCGAAGTTGAGCCAATTGATCGTTTGAAATTTAAAGACGTTAAAAAATACAAAGACCGTTTAATTGCAGCGCAAAAAGAAACTGGCGAAAAAGATGCCTTGGTTGCAATGCGCGGTGAATTAAAAGGCATGCCGATTGTAGCGGTTGCCTTTGAGTTTGCGTTTCACGGTGGTTCAATGGGGTATGTGGTGGGTGAGAAGTTCACTCGCGCTGCGACTATCGCCCTGAAAGAAAATATTCCTTTTGTGTGCTTCTCTGCCACTGGCGGTGCACGTATGCAAGAAGCTTTAATTTCCTTGATGCAAATGGCAAAAACCTCGGCGGTCATTGAGCGTTTAAAAATGCAAGGCACCCCTTATATTTCAGTAATGACTGACCCTGTGTACGGCGGCGTTTCTGCCAGTTTGGCGCTCTTGGGCGATCTGAATATTGCTGAGCCAGGTTCGCGTGCCGGTTTTGCTGGCCCCGGTATTATTGAGCAGACTATTCGTCAAAAATTACCGAAAGGTTTTCAGCGCGCAGAATTTTTGTTGGATCACGGCTCTATCGATTTAATTATTCATCGCCGCGATATGCGCGATAAGCTCGCTTCTCTCCTCGCCAAATTCACTCATCGCCCTGTGCTAAATTAATTCGCGCTCGCATGAGATTTTCATCATTAGCAGACTGGTTGGGGTGGCTTGAGCAGAGCCATCCCAAAGAAATTGATCTTGGATTAGATCGTATTCGCCAAGTCGCTGAGCGTTTAGATCTGCTCAAGCCTCGCGCAAAAGTTATTACGGTTGCCGGTACCAATGGCAAAGGCTCTTGCGTTACTGCTGCTGCAGGCCTGCTACAAACAGCGGGTTTTTCGGCAGGGGTTTATACTTCGCCACATCTTTTGCATTACGCCGAACGAATCCAAATTAATGGCAAGCCCGTTGCGGACGAATTGATTTGTGCTGCATTTGAAACTATTGCCGATGCGGCTGCTGAAATAAGTCTCACCTATTTTGAATACGGTACGCTCGCTGCCTTAGTTATTTTTAAGCAGCAAGATGTTGATTACATGGTATTGGAAGTTGGCCTTGGCGGGCGACTGGATGCCGTTAATATTATTGATGCCGATGTCGCCGTAATTACGTCTATCGCAGTCGATCATCAAGATTGGTTGGGCGATAATCGCGAAGATATTGGCCGCGAAAAAGCCGGCATATTGCGCGAGCAACAACTCTGTGTATGCGCCGACCCAAATCCCCCGCAAACGATTTTAGCTTTGGCGAAACAATTAAATACTAGCGCCCATTTTATTGAGCGTGACTTTTCATTCTGCGTGCAAGGGCAATCCTGGTTGTGGCACGGCAAAACCGCGACAGGTGATGATGTGCATTTGTCATCCATGCGTGCGCCCCATTTGCCTTTGCCAAGCATGGCGGCTGCATTGCAGGCGGTACAATTATTAAATATTGAATTAACAGCTGAACAAATTGAACAGAGCTTGTTAAATTTGGTCTTAGCGGGGCGGTTCCAAAAGTTAACATTTCAAGGGCGCGAGTTTATTTTGGATGTCGCCCATAATCCGGCGGCAACTGAATATTTTGCCAAGCGTTTGCGCGCCGATCCTGCTGCTGGAAAAACCTTCGCCGTAGTCGCTATGATGAGTGATAAAGATCATAGCGCCAGCTTGGCTAATCTGGCCTGCTTGGTAAACGAATGGTATTTACTGGATCTTGCAGATATTCCGCGCGCAGCTACTCCGATTGCGTTGGCAGAGAATTTGGCGGTGTTTAATTTGCAGGTTAAAGCTACTGGCGATATACAGAGTTTAATGCGTGAAATATTAACTCACGCGCAACCGCAAGACCGTATCCTAGTCTTCGGTTCATTTTTTACCGTTGCTGCTGCCTTGGCTTATATGCAGGCGGATTCACAGGTTTTCAGAGGTTTTCAGTGAGATATACATTAAAGCATCGCTTGATTGGCGCCGCCGTTTTAGCCGCAGTTGCGGTGCTCTTGCTGCCCAGTTTTTTCAAAGAAAAAAAAGAATATCAGGTCAGCACCAAATCACAGATTCCTGCACACCCCAATGTGGTTGCAGAAGAGTTTAAAGCGCCTCAGCCCGTAGCTAATATCGAGCCTGCACCCGCACCCGAAACCATGTTTGTGCCCACTGATTCTGCGTCAGACTTGCCTGTATCTGAGATACCTCCTTCTACTACTACAGCGGCCGCATCATCGGCGAGTATGAGCTCTGTAGCATCCGCTAAAGTTGTTTCCTCTGCCGTCACCGCTCAAGCAACTTCCTCTGTGCCGGCGATGCCTTTGAATCAAAAGGGTTTGCCGGATGCATGGGTAGTGCAGGTCGGCAGTTTCACCACGAAAGAAGCGGCCAATAAATTGCGCGATGACTTGCAGGCCGATGGCCAGAAAGCTTATGTACGCACTACGGCCAGCGGCAATAATGCGATCAGCCGTGTCTATATTGGCCCCAAATTGGATAAAAATCAGGCCTTGGCACTTAAAGAGCAAATGGATAGACGCTTAAAAGTGAAATCCATGGTTATGCGTTTCCAGCCATAATTTATTCATGTTTCTTCAATCATTTACGCAATCACCTAAGTATCGCTTAAAGAGCTGTTTGATAGGCGGCCGCTCTGCTAAAATGCGCGTCCTCAGTAAGGCGGTAAAAAGTGAAGCGGGGAATGTGGGCGCATGAATTGGGCAGATTGGGCCATAGTGATTGTTTTAACCTTATCCAGTGTTATCAGCCTCGCACGTGGGTTTATCAAAGAAGCCTTATCGCTTGTCATCTGGATTGTGGCTTTGGTTGTCGCCAATGTATTTAGCAATCGCCTTGAAGTTTTCCTAACCGACCTAATCTCTACTCCATCACTGCGTTCTATGGCTGCCTTTGCGCTGGTTTTTATCGGTGTGTTGCTGATCGGCGCCTTACTCAATTTTTTAATCGGTTTAATCGTAAAAGCCACTGGCTTATCGGGTACAGATCGCCTCTTCGGCGTGCTATTCGGTTTCGCGCGCGGTGTTTTAATCGTGCTGGTATTTTTGATTTATGTGCCGAGTTATGTGCCCATCAAAAATGACCCTTGGTTTGAACAGTCCAGCCTAATTCCTTATTTTTCGCCTTATCAATCTGCTGTGCAAACTGGTTTGGGTAACCTGACGCAATGGGTATTAGGTTTGTTAAACAAGCCGGAAAAAACGGCGGTTTAAGAAAATATTTTTTGATGTATTCGTTATTGCTTTTTTAACTTTAGTTTTTTAATCAGCTTTTAAAATGGGTGAGCAAGTATGTGCGGCATTGTAGGTATTGTCGGTAAGCGCGATGTCAACGTTCAGTTGTATGATGCACTAACCATACTCCTACACCGCGGTCAGGATGCTGCCGGTATAGTCACATGTCAGGATGGTCGCATGGCGCAACAAAAAGCCAATGGTCTTGTGCAAGATGTATTTAGAACCCGCCATATGCAGCGCTTGGTTGGCAACATGGGTATTGGTCATGTGCGCTACCCAACGGCAGGCAGTTCTGGCCCAGCCATGGCTCAGCCATTTTATGTGAACTCGCCTTACGGTATCGCCTTGGCGCACAACGGCAATCTCACCAACACGGAAAAACTCAGTGAAGATTTATTTAAAACCGATTTGCGTCATGTAAATACCGATTCAGATTCTGAGGTGTTGCTCAACGTGTTTGCACACGAGCTGCAATTGCAAGGCAAATTAAAACCAACGCCGGACGATATTTTTAAAGCGGTATCGGGTGTGCACAATCGCATCAGCGGTGGCTACGCGGTAGTTACTTTGATTGCGGGTTATGGCTTGATTGCATTTCGCGATCCTAATGGCATTCGCCCATTGGTATACGGCACGCGCGAAACCGAAGATGGCACCGAGTATATGGTCGCTTCAGAAAGTGTTGCGCTGGATGTATTAGGCTTTCATTTAATTGATGACGTTGAGCCGGGTGAAGCGATTTATGTCACCGAAGAAGGTCAATTACATCGCCGCCAATGCGCAAAACATTCGCGCTTGGCACCGTGTATTTTTGAACACGTTTATTTTGCGCGCCCAGATTCCATTATGGATGGCATTTCGGTTTACAAAGCGCGTTTACGTCAAGGTGAAAAATTAGCCGATAAAATTTTGCGCGAAAGACCCGAGCACGATATTGATGTAGTTATTCCAATTCCAGATTCAAGTCGTGTAGCAGGGCAGGCGCTTGCGCAACGCCTCGGTGTTAAATTCCGTGAAGGCTTGGTGAAAAATCGTTATATTGGCCGCACCTTTATTATGCCCGGTCAGCAACAACGCAAGAAATCGGTGCGCCAAAAATTAAATCCGATTGAATTGGAATTTAAAGGCAAGAATGTTTTGTTGGTGGATGACTCGATTGTACGCGGTACTACGTGTCAACAAATTATTCAAATGGCACGCGATGCCGGTGCGCGTAAAGTGTATTTCGCATCTGCTGCACCAGCGGTGAAGTACCCGAATGTGTACGGTATTGATATGCCGACTACCAAAGAGTTAATTGCACATGGCCGCACTGATGAAGAAGTTTGTAAAGAAATTGGCGCAGATTGGTTAATCTACCAAGACCTTGCCGATTTAATTGCTGCCTCTACCGAAGGTAACCACAAGGTAACCGAGTTTGATTGCGCGGTATTTACGGGTGAATATATTGGTGGCGATGTCACTAAAGAATATTTAGAGAAGTTAGCTGCTGCACGTAATGACTCTGCAAAATCAGGTAAAAAATCTGGTAAAGCAAGCGAAGCACCAATGGGGCTGCACAATGGTGCTATGGGCTAAAAAATACCCACATAAATTTACTTTTTGAGCGATAGCGGCGTTATTTACCTACTCGAATCCTCATTTACTAAAGTAAACTC
>CAUOQW010000115.1:0-6975 GCA_963506825.1 uncultured Cellvibrio sp. | reverse complement strand
GGGTTGCCGCTGGAGACTCACGAAAGCATGTTGCTGCTGGAGGGAGAAAAGCTTTACGAAAAAAGCGATGCGGTCTTGCACATCGCCTATCATTTGCCTTGGTATTTGCGCTGGTTGTTTGTGGGGAAAGTTTTGCCACGTTTTATCCGCGACAATCTCTATCTCTGGGTGGCGCGCAACCGCTATAGATTGATGGGACGCAGTAATGTCTGCGCTGTACCATCTCCAGAACTTGAACGCCGTTTTATTTCAGTAGCTGATTAAAGATAGCGCTCATCGCTTTATTGATCGCTACAAACTTGGTTTTATCCTGCAATATCTCATCGGCGTTTTGCACATAGGCCGAATTATCCAAATCTTCCGCACAATGCTGAATCAGCGCACTTGCTGAGGCTTCAGTCGTTTCCAGGTGAAATTGAAAACCATATACCTGATTATCAATCACATAGGCTTGGTGTGCGCAGGCTTGGCTGGATGCAATTAACTGCGCCTGTGTGGGTATTTCAAAGGTATCTCCGTGCCAATGAAATACCTGATTGCATTCGGCCAAGAGCTTGGCGATAGGGTGCTCGCTAGCGTCTGCGGCGATCTGCAAGGGAAACCAACCAATTTCACGATGTGCATTGCGGGTTACTTTTGCGCCCAATATGCAGGCAATCAATTGCGCACCTAAGCAAATCCCCATGATTTTTTTACCCGCAGCAAGAGCAGCGGCAATGAGAGCCTTCTCTTCGGTTAGCCATGGGTAAATATCATCGTCATAAACGCCCATGGGGCCGCCCATTACAATCAATACATCAAAGCTATCGAGGGCAGGTGCACTATCGCCTTTATACCAGTGGGTGGTGGTTAAACTGTGACCTTTTAGGGCGATATCCTGAGTCAGGCTGCCGACATCTTCAAAGGGGACGTGTTGCAGGCTGTGTATGCGCATTTTGACTCCAAAGGGCTATTTGAATGGTGATGAGGGTAACTAATGCACTAATTCCTGTGCAAGCTTGGCTTTATGGAAAAATTCCTGCTTAATGCGGGGGTTTGTTGCTTTTTACGTCTTTTGGCATTTTTAGCAGTCAAATTATCATACTAATCATGTATACTCGAAAGAGTTTTCAATCCCAGGTAAAAACCCTTGATAGGCAAATTTTTCAAAAAACTGTTGGGCTCAAATGAAGCACCAGCAGCGAAAGCATCGCATAGTAATTCAGTTGCAGGCGCTAATAAGTCTGATACGAACAGATCGACGCGACATTCTGGCTCGTCTGACAGAAACAAGACTGCCCGCGACCATAAATCTTCTTCACGCGATCACTCTTCTTCATCTCGTGACAAAAAACCACGTCCTAAATCAGATCATGTTAAGTCAGATCGCTCAGCGCAAACCAACCATCGCCCCTCACGCAAACCTGCACCGGTAATACACGAACCTTGGGATCCCGCTTCTTTTGTTGTTGAGGAGATCGAAGGTAAAACCCGCTTTCAGGATTTGGGTTTGGAGCCAGAAATTATGCACGCGGTAGCTGATTTAGGTTTTAGCTACTGTTCACCGATTCAAGCCCAATCTTTACCTCATGCCTTACAAGGTAAAGATGTAGTAGGTAAAGCCCAAACGGGTACAGGCAAAACGGCGGCGTTTTTAACGACGATTATCGATGACTTGTTGAAGAACCCCATCCCCGAAAAGCGCTATGCCGGTGAAGCCCGCGCGCTCATTATTGCACCCACTCGCGAGTTGGTTATTCAAATCGCGGAAGATGCCAAATTACTTTGTAAGTACACCGATTTAAAAATCCACACCCTCGTAGGGGGTATGGATTACGTGAAGCAGCAGCGTCATTTGCATGAAGACTTGGTGGATATTCTGGTAGCAACACCGGGGCGTTTACTCGATTTCTGTGGCAATAAAGATGTGTATCTCGATCAGTTGGAAATTCTCGTAATTGATGAAGCCGACCGCATGTTAGACATGGGTTTTATCCCGCAAGTGCGGCAAATTGTGCGTCAAGCGCCCAAGCGTGAAGATCGCCAAACTCTATTCTTCTCTGCCACTTTTACCGATGAAGTGCGCACTTTGGTTGAACAGTGGACTTTTCAACCCGTTACTATCGATATTCAGCCAGAAAACGTGGCTAATGATACCGTTGAACAACATGTTTACTTGGTCTCTACTGAAGAAAAATACACACTGCTCTATAACTTGATTCAGCAAGAACATGCCGAGAGCATGATTGTTTTTGCCAATCGCCGCGATGAGTGCCGCGATCTGCAAGAAAAATTATTGCGTCACGGCGTTAACGCCGGTTTGCTTTCGGGTGAGGTTAATCAGGGCAAACGTGTTTCTACGCTCGATGCTTTTAAAAATGGCGAAACCAAAGTATTGGTGGCGACCGATGTTGCCGGTCGCGGTATTCACATTAACGATATCAGTCACGTAGTGAATTTCACCTTGCCAGAAGAGCCAGAAGATTATGTGCACCGCATCGGTCGTACCGGTCGCGCGGGCAAGTCTGGTACTTCGATCAGTTTTGCCTGTGAAGATGACGCACTGCGTTTAGAGCCCATCGCAAAACTCTTGGGTAAAGAAATTAAATGCGAACAGCCGCCAGAATATTTGCTGCTGGCTCCGCCCGAATTGCCACCAGCCCCCAGAGGCGCGCGCGATGATCGCCCACGCAGTTCGGGTGCGCGTACTAATCGCAGTGGTACTCGTAGCAGCAGTGGTAGTCGCAGTGGCGGTCATCGTCCGGGCGGACGCCCCAGTCGTTAGTTTTGCTTGAATTGATAATGTATAAGCCGCGCAAATATAAATTGTGCGGATGTAGTAAAAATCGAATTGGTTTATTTCATGTCATCCACGAAGTCGGCGTTAATAACTCTCCATGTAGGCGCATTTTTAATGGCGGCTACAGGGTTATTTTCGCAGATTATTAACCTACCAGCGTGGGACATCACCGGTTACCGCACCTGGATTGCGGCGGGTGTTTTGTTCGCGTGGGTGTGGTGGCGCGAAGGACATATCAAACTAAATTCTACGCGGGATTATCGCCGCATGTTGGTTCTCGGTGTGCTGCTATGTGTGCACTGGATTACCTTCTTCCATTCCATGCAAGTGTCTAATATCGCCGAGGGCATGCTATAGCTCTACGCTTATCCTGTAATGACCGCGTTTATGGAGCCACTGCTGAAAGGCAGTAAAATTGATTGGGGCGATGTTGCCAGTGGCATATTTGTAGCCATCGGTATTTATTTCCTTGTTCCCGAATTTGATATCACCAACAATATGACTCAAGGGGTATTTTGGGGGGTGATCTCTGCTTTTACGTTTGCACTGCGCAACTTATTATTAGGCCATTGGTTTAGTGGCCAATCGTCAGCGCGCTCTATGAGCTATCAAGTGCTGATTGTTGCGCTCTTGATGACACCGGTAATTCTTACCAGCAGCCACAAACCCAGCAATGTTGATTGGGGGTTGATTTTAATTCTCGGTTTATTTTTTACGGCCTTCTCGCATACCTTATTTGGTTATTCACTGCGTTACCTTAAGGCAAAAACCGTTGCTTTAGTGGCTTGTCTACAGCCAGTCTATGGCGTGATTTATGGTGTGATTTTCCTACATAGTATTCCCAATACAGCGACCTTTATCGGCGGAGCTATTATCGTGACAGCCGCAATTTATGAATCTCTGCGTGAACACAATAAATCGGCGCTTGCGCTTACAGATTAATCAAAAAATCAGCGCGAATTTGCGTTTGCGAATTGTGTTTCCCCTCATCTGTCTTCTTAATTTCATTTTTCTAAAGCACTAAATTCTCGATCTGATTGATTCGAAAATATGAGCCATCCAAGACCAATAGCGGTTTAAAGTATTCAGATTTGATTTACTTTTCGGCTAGTTATTTAGATGAATAGGATAAGTACCATGTCTCTCACGCAAACCAATTCTCTTATGCCAGTGTTGTTCGTTCCCCACGGTGGCGGCCCTATGCCACTGCTGGGTGAGGCCAACCACCGTGAGCTCACTGCGTTTATGCAATCGGTAAGCACAGATTTACCGCGCCCTAAAGCGATCTTGGTCATTACCGCGCATTGGGAGGAGGCTGTTGCAACCATTTCCAGCAATTCAGCGCCCGGCATGTTTTACGACTATTACGGCTTTCCTCCTGAGAGCTATCAATTCAAGTACCCGGCGTCCGGTAGCCCAGAGTTGGCACAAACGATTGCGAGCTTGTTGAGTGCGGCAGGTATTCAATCGCAACTTGATCCTCAGCGCGATTTTGACCACGGAACTTTTGTGCCGCTCATGTTGATGTATCCGCAGGCGGATATCCCTGTGGTGCAATTATCACTGCTTAAGAATTTAAATCCGTTGGCACATATTGCGCTTGGGGAAGCATTGGCGCCGCTGCGAGAGCAGGGTGTATTGATTGTGGGTTCGGGTATGTCGTTCCACAATATGCAGGCTTTTTTCTCTGGCAATTCCACTACACCTGTACGCAGTGAACAGTTTGATAGCTGGCTAACAGACACTTTAACGAGTGTGAATGTGAGCCTCATCGAAAAAAAATCGCGGCTTGCCGATTGGAAAGTTGCCCCTGACGCTCGCTTTTGTCATCCACGTGAAGAGCATTTATTGCCGTTGCATGTGTGCTTTGGTGCGGGCTCTCTTGTCTCAATAAATGCCGCAAAAATCTATAGCGGCTTCTTATTCAATACCAAAATCTCCGCCTTTTTGTGGCTTTAGCCTTGATTTAACAGCACTTTGTGAAACCTTGACTACACTCAGTAAACATTCAAATTTGTTTGTTGAGTCGGCCTATGAAAAAAATCCTTATCGTTGAAGACAGTGAGATGGTGATAAAAGTATTGCGGCATTTAATGGCGCAATACCCGCAATACCACGCTTTGTTTGCCGCGAACATGGTACAAGCGCAAGATATTGTGAGCCAGCAAGATGGCGATATTTTCGCAGCCTTAGTGGATTTAAACCTGCCCGACGCGCCTAACGGTGAAGTGGTGGATTATGTGCTCTCGCAAAAAATCCCCGCTATAGTGCTCACCGGTAGCTACGACGAAAAAAAGCGCGAGCAATTATTTAATAAGGGCATAGTCGATTACGTCACCAAAGAAGGGCGTTACGCTTACAACAAAGCTGTCGCTATGATTGAGCGGTTGGAAAAAAATCAACACATTAAAGTATTGGTGGTGGATGATTCCGATCTATCGCGTAAGCACGTTAGCACTTTATTTCGCCGGCATTTATTCCAGGTTGTTGAAGCAAAAGATGGCGTTGATGCGATTAAAGTCTTGTTGGAAAACTCCGATGTTAAATTGCTAATGACCGATTACAACATGCCGCGTATGGATGGTTTTGAGTTGGTGCGTAACCTGCGTTACAAATACGACAAAACCGATTTAATTATGATTGGGGTATCCGGCGAGAGCAGTGAAGCCCTGTCGGCAAAATTTATTAAACATGGCGCCAATGATTTTTTGAGAAAACCTTTCCTGCCGGAAGAGTTTTATTGCCGCGTGATTCACAATATCGAATCCCTCGAACTGATTGAACAAATTACTTACAACGCTCAGCGCGATCATCTCACTGGTTTGTTTCATCGCCCTTACTTCTTTAATGCTGCCCGCGAGATTTATCGCAACGCCCAAGAGAAATCCTTACCTTTAGCTTGTGCTGTTATTAATGTGGACAACTTCAATGTTATTAATCAGCAGCATGGCAGTGCTTGGGGCGATGTTGCCCTGAAAAAAATTGCTGCCAGTTTGCAATCTATGTTGGGGCGCTTTTTATTGGCGCGCGCTGACAGCGATGATTTTTATGTACTGATGCCCGGTTTGGATAATGAAAAAGCAGTGGCGCTGCTGGATAAAGTTAAGCAATTGATTGGTGCGGAAAGTTTTGTTATTGACGGCGAAAATAAACATTTTTATTTCAGCGCAGGTATTACCAACAACTTGCAGAACAGTATTGATCAGCAAATAGCGCTAGCCATCAAATATATGCGTCGCGCTAAAGATGCCGGTGGTCAAATGATTGTTGATGATGGGGATGAAGATGATGACCTGCGCGACTAGTTTTACTATTTAGGGTTTTGTGCTGCGCATTTCACGTACCCAAAAAATAGTCGCACCCGCCACAGCAATCGGGCTAACCACAATATTCACCAGTGGAATCATGCAGCCTAACAAAACAATCCCGCCAAAAGGGTAGGTTGTTAAGGGTTGTTGCTTTAGTCGATGACGCAATTCGCTAAAATCTAATTGATGATTATCTGCAGGAAAATCCACATACTGAACCGACATACACCAACAGCTCCACAGGGCTCCAAGACAAGCGCCTAACAGATTCACACCCGGAATAAAAAATAACGCTAAAAATATCAGTAGGATCAATAAACCACGACTCATAAAATACCAAAGCTTACTCAGTTCGCGCGCTAGTGTACGGGGAATTAGTTGGCTTAAAGGTTCGTCTGGCGGTTTGATACCAGTTAATTCTGTTTCAACTTTCTCTGCCAGTAAACCAAAGAAAGGTGCGGCAATTAAGTTGGTGATAAGATTAAAACTGTAACCATAAATAATTAAAAAAATAAAACCTAAAAGAGGCCAAAGAATCCAACTTAACCATGCGAGCCAGCTTGGTAACCACGCCAATAACTGCTCAAAAAAATGTTGGAAGCTGTAAACCAATGCAAAGGTAGTCGCCACAAAGATCACCAGATTAATCAACAACGGAATTATAATAAATCGGCGAAACCCCGGCTGGCTAATCATGCGTGCGCCTTCCAGAAAATAGGTCAATACTTTTGTCGGTGAACCTTGCATTAAGATTTCCTTTTAATCCAAATAATAAAACAGTGACCTAAGCCAAAGAGCAAGCCGGCGATTGCGCCATACATATGTGCATCATAGGCGACGGGTACAGGCATTAATGTTTGTAGTTGTGTGGCTTGGTAATCGGGTTGG
>CAUOQW010000114.1:0-6992 GCA_963506825.1 uncultured Cellvibrio sp. | reverse complement strand
TACAAAGCCATTAAAGAATTGGTCATGGCTGACTTAATTATGATTACACGCGAATCAATGAAAAAGCACCAAGGCAATCCGCATGGGCTTTGCACTTTATTTGCAGTCACTTGGAGAAAAATAGACGAATGCAAAGGCAAGCTAAATTGCTCGCCCACGCTTACACCCCCACGGAAATTTTCACTTGAAGCAAAACATTAATTTCGATTTTTTCAGCCCCAAAAACTGTAGCGACTCACTACAGAAAATAGAGCAATTCACTACATAAACTGTAGCGAGTAGGTTTTGAACGCTACAAAAACTGTAGCGCTATGACATTGTTTTGGTTGTTGCTCGCTACAAAAACTGTACACCTTAATAATTACCATAGGTACAGCTAAGAGATACGAACTATTGGCAACACACTTTAGCCAGTAGCTTGTTCCGCAATTCATTGAGCCGCATAGAAAATTAAGGTATTTGCACGATCAATTTAACAAGGGGCTTAGATAGCGCAATGCTATGAACATAAAGAAAAAGTTACCTATGACTACCACCAACAAATAAGGGGCATAACATGAAACGATTGCAGCAAAAATATGGAAACCAAAGAACCATTGATATGCTGAAAAAATTAATGCTGATTAGCAACCTGCGCACACCAAGTTATGAAACAACCGTTGCGCAATTAAACACCCTTGGCTACAGCACAAGCCGTGGCAACCCATGGACAGCTCAAAGACTTTTGAGAATGTTGCAGCGCAATGGCATAAGCGGCTTACATGGATTAAAAAAAGCGCCACCCATAGGGTGTTTTAAGACATTTTAGCAACACCCTTATTCAACCGTAAAAACGGATAAAACACGGGTAAAAAGGGTGTTTCGAGACAAATACGCGCCAAGCAGTTGAGAGCGGAACGCCTTCGTTTGGATAACTACTCGCAAGCTACTTTGGTTTATTGGCTTCAATCTGACTAAACAGCACTTTGGCTTGCTGTTCTGCTTCTGCGAGTTGTTGCGGTGTTAACTTCGAAGCAGCAATATCACGCCATTTCGGCGCATCACCGTGACCATTAGAAGCAGCCAATGAGTACCAAACATAAGCTTGCTTGTGATCCTGAGGCACGCCTTGACCCTTCTCATAAATCACACCCAATTTGTATTGAGCAATAACATAACCTTGATTGGCTGCTTTGGCGTACCACATAACAGATTTCTTGTAATCCTGAGGAACACCTAGACCAACCCCGTGCCACCCCCCCAAGAAATGTTGTGCTTTGACATTGCCTTGTCTGGCCGATTTGGTTAACCACTTAGCAGCTTGCTTATGATCCTGAGGCACGCCTTGGCCGCCAACAAGTAATAGTCCCAAATTAAGCTGAGCATTGGCATCACCCTCCTTAGCTTTAACAGTTAAATCCTCAAGCTCACCCGCAAAAGAGATGTTCACAAAGAACAAGAGAACACACAAAAACAAAGTGCTTGAAATACTGTAACGCATGGAGAGAATGCTTTTCATCCTGAGTCCTTATGATTAATTTAATTCAAGTTTTGGCAACCGAAAGACAGCGAATAATAACACCTACCGCAGCCGCATCACTATTAGCAATTCAAAACGATGGATAGCGCAAAGTGCGCGCTCAGACAACAGCGCATATTCGTACCAAACCGCGTACAAACGGCATATCGTAACTCGCAAAGCCCATACGCCGCCTAGTTCGCACCCAAACCTAGATTCGTACCTTGGCAGCCACATAAACCGCAAGATCACCCCAAGGTGCGGCCATTGGTGAAAGTCGATTTAAGCCGCCTTTCCCCCCGTTTTGGGGAGTATTGCAACCCGCTAAAACCTTAGCCAGAGTTAACATTCAATTGAGGTGCAAATTGCCATGACCCGCAAAGAACAGCGCAAACAAAATAGCACCGTGATTAAGCGAGTGATGCTAATTCACGGTAGCCGCCGCTGGAATACGCCTAGCTACAAGCTGGTAGTGTCGATACTCAATACCGAAGGTTACACAACCACGCGCGGCAACCTATGGACACCACACAGGCTATTCAGAATGCTACAGCGCAAACGCATTCGCGGGCTTTATGGGATACACCAAAAACAGAAAGCACTAGCCGCAAATGCTGCTTAATCAAGCCCAATAAAAAGGGTATTTATGCACACCTAAAAAAAGGGTATTTTCAGACATCTACGCGCGAGCTAAAAAGGGGGTAACCAGTTTTGGAACGACCCGCACTAGGTAGCCTTAATTTAGCGCTAATCAACTTCTGTTAAAAAAAGACAAAAATAATTTTAATACCCGCAAATGTGCGGCTATTGGTGAATTATTCAGGGGGTAGTGTGATAAAATGATGGTATCGGTGTTGGTATCTGATTTTTGGTGTAATTTTAAATGTAATTTAAATCAATAAGTTACCCTTAAAGTACGTGTCCGGCCCGCACCAAACAGTTAAAGCTCCTGCAAGGGGCAATAAGAAAGCCCCGATGTGAAAGCATCGGGGCTTTTTTGTACCTGCGATCCATCCTATCTATTTGGAAAGAATGACCATGAACCGCAAGAAGAAAATGAATGATGCCTATAATAAAAAACTGAAAAAGCACAATGATAAATTGCGCATCATTAATAAGCCAAAATACATTTCAAAAGCTGATCGTGAAAAAATGGCTTTAGCAGAGAAGCAAGTGCAGGAATAAAAGGCCTTGCTTAACCAGCCTATTCACTTCAATTTTTTTGAGGTCGCCAACTCCGCTTTTACAGATGCCAGCAATTCAGCTGTTGATATTAAATAATAAATATCTCTATCGTATTTTTTATCAATTTTTCCCGCATCCATCTTAATGGTATTAAAACATAACAAATCACCACTCTTGTTAAAAATGGAACCTATTAAGTTGCGTTTGGATGGGTAATTAAAATGTATGTTTGCATATATATTTTCGGTGCCCATTTTTAACAAGATTAACCCATAGGTTTTTTCGCATTGCGATTTACACAGCAGATCAAGGCTAACAATCTCTTGCCCCTGCGGTATAGCCTCATCTGAAAACGCTTCAATCTTGCTGCCTTTGTAGAGTTTAGACTTTAAAATCGTATA
Source organism: uncultured Cellvibrio sp. (assembly GCA_963506825.1). GTDB lineage: Bacteria > Pseudomonadota > Gammaproteobacteria > Pseudomonadales > Cellvibrionaceae > Cellvibrio. The sequence goes on along the minus strand of CAUOQW010000114.1, from coordinate 3,908 downwards.
GTTATTTGGGCTAACATGGAAAGGCTTAACCTCTTCGAATTTCTCACCTTTAAAAATAATGACTTTCTGATTTTTGGCCAACATAATATTAGGGAGCAGCAAAAAACCGGAATCACTGAAAGGTAATGCTGGGGCACTGTAAGATTTCCCATTTTCAATAATATCAACTGTCGCAAAGTTGTATTTTTTGAGTTCTTGATCGAACCCAGTAGACAGCACCACTTGATCAGGCATCACGAGATAACTTTTCTCCAACTCCTTAGCAAGGCTTTCAAAAATAGGAGTAGGATTAGTATTTTTTGCAGAGTCTTCAGCAAACGAATAGTTAGTGCACCAACTTATCGCCATAAGAATAATAAAACGTGTAGCACCATTACACATCATAGATTTTCCTTATTTAATATTGTTATCACTCCACTTTAAATCGAGGCACTTTGCCCAATCCACAATCTATTCCCATCTGGATCTTCTATACGGAATTCCGTCATATCGTAGAAAGATTCATGCAACTCAGGAACATCAATTCCGTTCTCACGAATCTGTTTGTGATACTTGGCTATATCATCAGGGTACAAATAAAGTACCGAGGTGCGGGGCATTTCGGGGTGAACATTGATTGATTCGTCCACCATCAGACGACATTCACCAAAACACAACATAGCCCAACGCCAATCATCATTTTTCTTCTCGATACTGAAACCTAGCTTTTGATAGAAGGCGACGCTGGCTGGCATGCTTTTTACGGGAAGCATTGGGATTAGGCGGTTTAGTTTCATGGGAGGCTCGTGGGTATTTGAATGGGACTGAGGCATGTGTAGCTTTTAATGATTATCACCGCAGTTGCTTGTTAACTGTTCCATAGTTCAATATCTGTAAAAATTGAATTTCTCGACACATCAAAATAATTATCCTTCTGAGTATCCAGCATCATTTTCAACGATGAGAATTTCGAGGGAGACATAATAATCTCTCTAGAACTGCTCTCATCTTCTAGCTGAAATTTAATTTTAAATTTTCCACTTTTTACTCCGTAGATATAGCATATGTGCTCAATTTTTCTTATGGCGCTTGGAACACCAAAAGCAACGCCATAAGCTTCAAGAAGTGAATTTATGAGATTAGCAGTATTCTCATCTACTCCACCCCTAAGTTGATCGCCAAGACCATTCTGTATTTGTAAATAAAATAGAATCCTAGCTGCGAATTCGCCAAAAACTGATTGGTCATACTCAACAGCTGCACTATTCAAAAGAGAATTGATTTCGTCGATGGCTGGGGCATTAGGAGGGTCATAAGTTTTAATTACATTATGTTTCCCTAGAAATTGGATTGCTTCAATTAGATTTTTTGCAGCAAAGCCCTTAGAGTTGTGTTTAATAGGAGCCACTATTCTGAACATTTTCACTCCTGGCAGAGATCCGCTGTGGGCTTAAGGTGGATTTAGGTCTATGAGAATACCAACTATATAACTCGAATAATTTATATCCAAGTGATTTAAACGCGGCAGTACAGACAAGATAGGCTTCCTTAGAAAAGCAGAACCCCCTCGGTAACTGCTCCCTGCGTTACTTTACCTCCTGTATCCATACAGTCGTCCCAACCTCCCCCTTGAAAAGCGGGGAGGGGCTGACTCCCAGTAAGATAAGCTTAGTGCAGACTTGCTCCACAATCCTTAAAAATGAAAAAGCCCCGATGCTTTCACATCGGGGCTTTTTGGTTTTAAGGCTTAGAGAGCGCGCTTAGTTAAAACTCTTTACGGGCATTCTCTGCTTTTTTGGCCTTTTTCAGTTCGTGTTTTTCTTTCGCCGTTTTGGTGGCAGGTTTTTTACCTTCTTTTTTACTGTCTTGGGCTTTGCTCATGGTATTTCTCCTAAGTAAGAAATTGAGTACCGCAACACCAGACTACAAGTTAATGCGGCAGAAAGCCATACAAAAATATATAAACATAAGCGCTGCTGCATAAATATAAGTACTAATAGCTTTGTGCAATAAAACGCTTATTGCTTTCTAGGAATCAGTAATAGCAAACCACCGACGACTAAAAACCCTATGCCAACCGAGAGGGGAATATTAACGGTTTTCTTTTCATCTACACTCAGCTGCAAAGAACCGATGCTGGCTTTGTGGGTTTCTTTAGTATAGCTGAAACCACCATAGGCAAGGCCGAGTGCGCCTACCACTAAAAATAAAATTCCAAATACACGTTGTAAGCCCATAATGAATCCCTACCTTAAATAAATTGATTTGTTTTTCACGGTAAACAGCGATTAAAGTTTTCTGCCGTTAATCACTCTAATAAGCAACATAACAACAGCTATAACCAACAGAATATGAATGAAGCCGCCTATGGCAACAGAGGTAACAAGCCCTAAGACCCAGAGGATAATAAAAATAATAGCAATAGTTTCTAACATGGTGCGCTCCTTGGTTTAACGGACAAACCAAAATATCGTAATTGATTTTATTGATCCGTGCGGCAACACACGAAAAGGAGTCTCGTTGAAGCAATCGAAAGTACTAATCATCTTGACCTTCAAGTTCTTTCATTAATAAATTTATTACTAGGTAGCAAAATGCTATTGCAGAAAAAACACATAGGGCATTTATGGGTGAAGCATTAAAATAGACATCTACCGCGACAACAATGAAAAATAATGTTGCAATCAACTTAAGCATAAATCCTCCTATTAATTGTGCGAAACAGAATAACTACTTATCTTTTTTACAATACTCATAGCCGGCTGTGTTAGGGCAGTCGGTATAGAGGCCATAAGCATATACAGCCAACAGCACTACACAGACAACGCCTACCGCAATACTTGATATTTTATAAAACCTCATACTGACCTCCGTAACTGCAGGGATGCAAACTCCGCCGCAAAAAAAACCTACATTCAACAACTACTTTTGCAGAGTGAACGTAGGTTTTTTTTGTGAAAAACTATAGCGTCACTTTGTACGCATATCGTTTTTCACCGACACCACACCAGGAACACCTTTTGCGATGCGAACAGCGGTTTGTTGATCAGCCGTAGAACTGACAAAACCGCTCAACTGAACAACACCTTTAAAAGTTTCAACTTTAATCTCGGTCACTTTGAGCGATTCCTCTTTCAATATTTCTGCTTTAACACGCGTGGTAATAACCGTGTCGTCGATGTATTCACCCGTACTTTCTTTTTTATCGCTAGAAGCACAAGCGACCAAAAAAATTAAGCTAAGAGTAACTAAAAAAATAGGAATGTTTTTTAACAGTGCTTTCATGATAATGATCTCTATAGATGGATTAAGGGTATATGGACACTCTGGCACAGCGTTCGAATGGGATTCGCTGCGGTGCTCAGAGTGGGGACTACGGGTTATTTCAGTCATCATAAAAAACTCCTCTTGATCGCTGCACTATTAGTGCAGGCCATTAGGCATTTCAAATGTGCTCGTAAAAAAATAAATAAAATCATTACTGTTTAAAGTCGCCCAGTCAGCAGTAATATCACCAAAATGAGAACGACCAGACCAATACCACCACTCGGGCCGTAACCCCAAGATCGGCTGTGGGGCCAACTGGGAATTGCACCAACTAACAATAAAATTAAAATAATCAGTAAAATTGTTCCTACGCTCATAGATTTCTCCTTAAAAATGAAAGTTATTGTTTAACGGTTACTGCGTTCGCAATAATGACTTCTACACGGCGATTCATTTGACGACCAGAACTGGAATCATTGCTTGCAACAGGGAAGTTTTCGCCTTTACCAGATGCATTTATACGATTAGGTGCAATTCCCTGCGCCAGTAAAAATTGTTGCACTGAATTGGCGCGACGTTGCGATAAACTCATATTGTAATCATCACTCCCAACACTATCGGTGTGACCTTCAATTGCAACTGTGCGATCTGGGTAGCTAGTT
>CAUOQW010000113.1:0-7028 GCA_963506825.1 uncultured Cellvibrio sp. | reverse complement strand
TTTTGCGGCTTCTTCTATTTACAGATATCTCTAATTGTAAATCCCTACAAAAGGCTGTGCAGGCACAATAACTTCACAGCCTTTTTGTTAACTTCTTTTTAGCTTGTGATTTTTCCCATGACCAACCAGCATATTCTCAACCCTCATTTAGGCTTTGGGCTCGGCTTGCGCAGCGAGCACTACCTTGATCTCATTGAACATGAGCACAATGTCGATTGGCTGGAAATTCTCAGTGAAAATTACATGATTGCGGGCGGCAAGCCACTTTATTATTTGGATAAAATCGCGGAGCGCTATCCGCTGGTGATGCACGGTGTATCTCTTTCCATTGGCAGTGTAGATCCGCTCAATCAGGATTATTTGCAGGATTTAAAAAAGCTGGTACAACGCGTTAAACCTAAATGGATCTCCGATCACCTCTGCTGGACTGGCACCCAAGGTATCAACCTGCACGATTTAATGCCCCTCCCCTATACCGAAGAAACGCTTGCGCATTTAGTCACTCGTATTACGCAAGTGCAAGACTTTTTAGGGCAGCGGATTTTGTTGGAAAATGTTTCCAGTTATTTAACCTATCAGCACTCCACGATTTCCGAATGGGAGTTTTTACGCGCCGTGGCGCAACAAGCGGATTGTTTAATTTTATTAGACATCAACAATATTCACGTAAGCGCACACAATCACAGTTTTGATCCCCTCACTTATTTAGCGGCAATGCCCGCCGACCGAATTCAACAAATTCACCTCGCCGGGCATTTAAATAAAGGCGATTACAGCATAGACACGCACGACCATGAAATTATTGATTCGGTATGGAATCTCTATGCCGAAAGCGTGAAACGTTTTGGCCATATCAGCACCATGATTGAACGCGATGACGATATTCCACCGTTAACAACTTTATTAGCGGAATTGCAAAAAGCGCGCGATATTTCTACCGCAGCTTTAACACAACAACCACTCGCTTACGCTTAAATAAAGCAGGATATTTTATGACACACTTATTAAATCATTTCCTAGAGATTACCCTACGCGGACCAGAAAAAGTCGCCATCTATTTACAATGGTTGGCACCGCTGGTTGCGCGCTTGGTGGTTGGCGAAATTTTTATGACTGCTGGCTGGGGCAAGCTACAAAATCTCGATACTATGATTGAGAACTTCACTAGCTGGGGAATCCCCTTCCCGCATATTCTTACCCCTTTTACCTCAGGCGCAGAATTTGTGTGCGGCATATTCCTTATGCTGGGTTTATTTACCCGCATTTCAGCGGGCATATTAGGCGTGATTATGATTGTCGCGATTAAAAGCGTACTTTGGGTCGATGTCGATTCACTGGATACTTTATTAGGCTTTTCAGAAACAGCTTATCTTGCCATCTTCCTTTGGTTAGCGATTGCAGGCGCAGGAAAAATATCTATCGATCATTGGTTAACACGCAAATAATATTATGAGCCATAAAACTCTCGCGGAATTACAACTGGCGCTACAAGATTTTGTGTTGGATAAAAAAGTAGACGCTAGCGCGCTCACGCTTGAAACACCCAACTTTTCTAAGCAAGAACGTTTACAGATTTATTATGAGGCATATCGTTTACGTTTAATTGATGCGCTGCGCAACGATTATCCTGCATTAGAAGCTTATGTGGGTGATGATGAATTTATCGCCCTCGCGACAGAATTTATTGCTGAATATCCATCGCATCACCCGTCACTGCGTTGGCTGGGTGAAAAGCTGCCCAATTTTTTACGCAATCATGAACACTGGGAAGAACATATTGAAGCAGTAGAGCTAGCAGAGTTTGAATGGCAACAAGTTATGGCCTTTGATGCCGCCGACATCTCGCTCGCAAGCATTGATGAACTGCGCACGCTGCTACCAGAACAATGGATGACACTTAAACTAGAACTGCATCCATCGCTGCAATTAATCCATTGTTATAGCAATGCGCCGACGCTCTGGAATGCGCTCACTAAAGATAAAAGCGCTATTGCTGTAGAACTGACACGAACAGCACAGGCGTGGTTGATGTGGCGAGAAAACTTACAAGTTGTCTATCGCCCAATTGATACAGTGGAAACTTGGACGCTCAATGCATTTTTCACGCAGAAGAATTTTGCAGATGTGTGTGAAGGATTATGCGAATGGATTGCAGCAGAACAAGTGCCTGTGCAAGTGGCGCAATATTTACAGCACTGGATTCGCGGTGGATTAGTGAGCAGTTTAGCTAGTTTAGATTAGCGCTAAACGCTGTGACGAAAACCACAGCGCTTAGAGCGCAAACCACAGCGTTTATAGGTCAAACAACAGATATCAAATTCACTTGCCTACATTATTTCTTCGGTGCCGAATAAGTAACGCGATAAAGTCTGCCGCGATAGTCATCCGAAATCAGCATAGAACCGTCCTGTAAAAAAGTAACATCAACCGGACGCCCTAAAACTTCTTCACCTTGTAAGAAACCATCTACAAAAGGTGTATCTGTAACCACTTGGTTATTAGCTAAGGTTAACAACTCCACGCGATAACCAATTTTTTGCGTGCGATTCCACGAACCGTGTTCAGCTACAAATAATTGATTTTTATATTGCGCAGGAAATTGCGAACCTTCATAGAAAGCCAAGCCTAATGGCGCTACGTGAGGGCCAAGTTTTGCAACCGGCGCAGTGTAGTCATCGCAACTTTTATCCTTGCCAAACTCTGGGTCAAGAATAATTCCGCTATGACAGTAAGGAAAACCAAAATGCATTCCCGCTTTAGGCGCTCGGTTTAATTCACAAGATGGCGTGTTGTCACCCATAAGATCGCGGCCATTATCGGTGAACCACAATTCTTTGGTGGTTGGCTCCCACGCAAAGCCCACTGAGTTTCTAATACCTTTGGCATAAATTTCAAAGTTAGAACCGTCGGGGTTCATACGATAAATTTTTGCGAAGGGTTCATCCTCTTTGTCACATACATTGCAGGGGGCGCCAATGGGAATGTAGAGCTTGCCATCTGGCCCAGCCTTAATAATTTTTTCACCGTGCCATTTCTCCGTGGGAAAATCATCTTTAACCACTTTCCACGCTGGCTTTTTCATATAGCTGGTTTCAATCTTATCGATACGCACTACACGAAACCGTTCAGAGATATAGAGTGAGCCATTTAAATAAGCAATGCCTATGGGGGAATCCAAGCCTTCCACAACTGTAACAACTTTATCGACCACGTAATCTTTATTGCTATCAACCACCGCAAATACTTTTCCGGTCGTGCGCGAAGCCACAAACACCACACCAGAAGGTGCTACTGCCATAGCACGCGCACTTTCAACTTGATCACTATACACCGAAATTGAGAAACCAACCGGTAACCGCAATTTTTTTAGCTCAGGATAGGGATCAGCAGGCAATATACTGGCACTTGTGTTGGCAGCATCAGGTTCATTTTTAGGGTCAACTTTCTTAACATCTGGATTGAGTAAAAACTCTGTAATAGCCGTTATTTTTTCTTTATCGAGAATGCCTTGCCACGCTGGCATTCCCGCCGCCAATGAACCCTTGGCAATAAATTGCATCAAAGCATCACGCTCAGGTTTTACCTTTGCCCATTCTTTATCTGCTAAATTCGGCCCCGCTGCCCCTTCACGGTTTTGGCCGTGGCAGGCAGCACAGTTTTGCTTATACAAAGCAGCACCATCTATTACCTCTGTTGCAAAAGTAGCTACAGAGGTAATAGATAATAAAAAGCTTAATACTACGTGTTTCGTTTTCATAAGAACCCTAAATAATTTTTTTCGTTACTACAAAACCACAGCGACTAATAAGTCAATTTAACAAAAGAAACAGCCTGACGCGGCAATTGCATTTTAATCTTAGCTTCATGATTTTTAACCTTTACTTTTTTAGGCGAAGGTAAAATCACCAATGCGCTCGCTTTTTCCAAGGTCGCTATTTGTTCAGCGGTTGGCTGTTGGGGCGAGCCCATTTTTTTCCACGCGGTGTAAGAGTTACTGTGTTCGGTATCGATTCGATAATGCGTCATTTTTACTTCCTTCGCAGTTATACCTTTAACAGTAAGCTCTACCGGTGAACCTTCATCCACAATGTCATCATCATGATAATTCCACAGCAACACACTGATTGATTTTTTATCAGCAGTCGCCAAGGCATTGATATCGGTTCTTGGGCCACGCACGCTATCGCTGCGAATAGTTTGCGCGTTGTAAACCAAATCGCCACTCACGGCAACGCGATTGCCTTGCATCATGCCAAACATTTTAAAGACATTGAGCACAGGTTTATTAACGCCATTGGTAGCCAAATCGCGATAGCCTGCAAACCAAGGTTGATCTTCAAATTCAAACGACCAATTCACCGCGCCCAATAAATTCACACCGTACTCTTCTACCAAATCATATTTGCGCGCAATGGATGCTGCCGTATAACTCGCATAAAGAGTTCCATTACGATAAGCGTTTTCTGGATTGGTTTGCATACCGCAAGCAGCACAGCCCTCGGGGTCTGACTCACCAATAATAATGGGAATATTTTTTAATTCCGGGAATGCAGCCACTGAAGCAAAACCATCGCTAATATTGTGGAAGTGGCGGCTCATGCTCATTTGCACGCGGCCATTAACCACCTTCGGCTGACCTTTAGCGTGAAAGGCAACAAAATCTAACGGCGAACCAATTTCACCCGTTACGAAATTTTTGCCGCGCAAAGCATGCTCAATAAAATTTCTGAAAAACTTACGCCCCTGCGCGGTGTGTGGGCCACCCATGCGTGCAGTTGGCAGCGCACGCTTCACTGCAAAAGCCGCATAGTCATACATCTTGAAATAAGTTTGCTCGGTATCGGCGGCAATTAAATAATGGCCATCCGCCTCATTCCACAATTCCCAATACCAACTTTCTACTTCCGCTTTACCATAACGCTCCACCGAATGAGTAACCCAAGCCGAAATTAAATCTGCCCATTTGTTGTAATCTTTTGGGGGATAGGCCCAGCCAGTCATAATTTCTTGATAGGGTTTGCCCGGAGCCCAAGCGTGTTGATAAGGCACAGGCTTATCGGAAAGCGCCGCGGGCATAAAGCCAATTTGCGCTATAGGTTTCATGCCGCGTTCTATATAGGTATCAAAAATTTTGTCTACAATCGTCCAATCGTAAATCGGCTTACCGTTTTTATCCTCGGTGTACATATTGGTCGAGCCCCATTTTAAGGCCGCGATTCCATCGCCCGTATTCATCATATTGTGAACACGCACATACACCGGCACAGGGCTCAAGGCTGCAATTTCCGTCAGCAACTTTTTGCCGTCTTTCATGTAGGTGTAATTAGGCTCGTCATAACCAAACCACGCCCAAATAGGTTTGAGCGGCGCTTTTTGTTGGGTGATATCTACATTGATAACAACCGGTTTTAAGTTGGTTTGAGCGCAAGAAAATGTGGATATGCTCAATACAGCAAGGGCAAAAAGGATCCGTTTCATTATTTTTTACTCTGTCTAGAAATAGGAGATGACATCTGTTTAACGATCACGACTAAACAGAGGGTTGGCTGCTGATAAACGGTTAGTATTGCTTTTTATTTGTATTACAATAATATCTATTAGCAACTTTAGCATAGGAAAACCGAACTGCCAACAGGGTCAGCAGTTAGTTTTTGAAGAAGAATTCGGAGAGGATTGGGGGATTTGGCGGAATTGGCGGAAGGCATTACTGACTAATAATAAGCTCCCACTGCTTATCCAAACGTTTGGGCGAAATAGGAATCTGGGTTTTCAAAGTCTGCGCAAACAGCGATACGCGCAGCTCCTCAATCCACCAGCGGTATTCAATAAGCGCTGCGTTTTGCGTCATCACAAACGCACCTTCTTTGTCGATATATTCTTGCAGGCGCTGCCAATAAGGCTGAATTTCTAGCAGTGCGAGCTTATCTTTTTGCGGATTAAGCACAGCTTTCTCTAACCGCAGCTGGATAGCCCTTAAATAGCGCGGGTACTGGCGCAGCCATTCGTCGGGCGTTTTGTACACTACGCCCACATAAAACAACTGCTTCAATTGCTCTTGAATATCGCTCAACGCAAAGGCCAAAGCGAGCGCATTTTTTTGTTGTTTGATATTTTTTTTCACCTCTACCAACAACTTCAAGCTGGCGAGCAGATGGCTACATATATCCTGCGCACTCGCCACCAATTTCTCGCGAATCGATTCAAGCAACGTATCAAACTCTGCTTTGGTGCGTGGCAGCTGAGTTTGATCTGGCAGCGCAAGTTGTTTGATCGCCGCCAAAATAATATCGTCAGCGACTTGATCGCGCGAGCCAATACCGGCAAAGGTCAGTGCAATATCCTGCCCTTTCAACAATTCCTTTTGTAAATATTTTACCGCTTGATTGAGTTGCAGAAACATCAAGCGTGCAAGGCCACGCTGAGTTAATTCTAAAGCTTGTTGCGGATTATCTAATACTTGCAATGCAACCGAAGCGGTTTTATCGGCGAGTGCCGGATAAGCGCGAATCCCAATACCATTGCGCTGCAATTGAATCGCCTGCGGTAAGCTTTCAAAATCCCATTGCATAATACTGTCGCGCTCAATATTGGTTGCCGCCGATTGAATGTTTTGTTGCACTTGCGCACGATATTTTTCACGCAATGGCAGCAACTCTCGACCACTGGCGATCACTTTTCCCTTGTCATCCACCACTTTAATATTAAATCTATAGTAGTTATCGACTTGGGTTTCTAGCCATTCATCTACGCCCACATCCACACCGGTTTGACGCTTTAGTTGCAAGCCTAGCGCATCGGTGAGCGCTTTATTATCGGGTGCCATAGCGGCGAGAGCTTTATCCACCACATCGGGCACAGGCACAAAATGTTTACGCAGTGATTTGGGTAAACTTTTAACCAAATTAATACATTTATCGCGCAACATGCCCGGCACCAACCACTCCAATCGCAGCTCTGGAATTTGATGCAGCAAACTCATGGGTACATGAATACTTACACCATCGTCGGGATGATTAGGTTCAAAGTGA
>CAUOQW010000112.1:0-7049 GCA_963506825.1 uncultured Cellvibrio sp. | reverse complement strand
CGGCGATTGGGTCGTCGCCGTATTCGCGGCCTAAATCAAAATAGTCCAGCGCTTTGGTAATTAACAAATAACTGTTGGCATCAAATTGTTTAGCGAAGTTGCCGCCTTGGTAGCGCAGGTAACTTTCAATTTGGAATTCAACTTCTTCGTCGCTGCCAATATCAAAACTGCCACTGCGCAAATCGCGGCCAAATTTTTCGCCCATGTCGTAATCCGACAAATAGGTAATGTGGCCAATCATGCGCGCAACACCCAAACCATGGCGCGGCACTGTGTCGTGCTCTTGGTAGCGGCCATCCAGAAAATTTGGGTCGCTAATAATCGCTTGGCGCGCAGTTTCATTAAAGGCGATATTTTGCGCGCTGAGTTTTAGCGCTGAAGCAATAACGGCGCAGTGGCGCACGCGTTCGGGATATTCCAGCGTCCAGCGCATAGCTTGCATACCGCCGAGGCTACCGCCGATCACTGCTGCCCAGACATCTATACCGAGCTTATCGGCCAAACGCGCTTGGCTGTGTACCCAATCGCGCACCCGTAATTTGGGGAAATCTGGCCCCCAAGGTTTGCCGGTTTCGGGGTTGATACTGCTCGGCCCCGTGGAACCGTGGCAGCCGCCGATATTATTGAGGCTGACCACAAAGAACTTATTGGTATCTATAGGTTTGCCGGGGCCGATATAGGCATCCCACCAGCCGGGGCGTTTGTCGCTCATGCTGTGGTAACCAGCGGCGTGGTGATGGCCAGAGAGCGCGTGGCAAATCAGTACTGCATTGCTCTTGTTGGCGTTGAGCTGGCCATAGGTTTCGTAGACGAGCTGATAGTCGTTCAGGGTTTTACCGCAAGCCAATAACAGTGGCTCGCTAAAGTGCAGGGTTTGCGGTGTGACAATCCCGACGGAATCGGGCGGTAGCACATCTGGCATGGTGGTCTCTTATATGGAAGCGCGGAATTGGTGAGCGAGATGCAAAGCTTAGCTCGCTTTCTTTATGTTGTTGGGGCGCAAGTCTAAAGACGCTGGCTATAGGCTGCAAGTTATGTATGGGTTTGAGGGATTTTCGCTACTGATATTTCCCGTTTATCCTGGACGCGCAACAGTTGAAGGATGCTTAATATGGGTGCCCTTCGACTGCTTCGCGCTCAGGGTGAGCGGAGTTTTGTATGGATTTACATGTGTTTCGACTGCTGAACTTAGGATGAGCGGGGACTGTTGTGAGAGGCGGTTTTCACCTTTGCGTGCGTTTATTTAGTGCTGCTATGTCCATCTTGAGGCGTGGTTTTGCACTATTTTGGGCACAAAATAGCATGGAAAACCAGAGATTTGGCGCATATTTCCACTGGCACGCTTAGTGCTATCCCTCATATACCAACCTATGAGGTGTTTGCATGCGTTTTGTCTCCTTAGCTTCAGCTTTGCTCTGCCTAGTGTTTAGCCTTACGACTGCATCTGTATTGGCGCAGGATTCCAATTCCTCGGCAGCATCTTCTCTGGTTATGGCTGAAATTGGTGATACAACCACAGCTGTGGCTGAGGCTTCTTCTACGCCTGAAGCTGCTGTGCCTGTGGTTACTGTCGCTCCTCCCGCTGCCCCTCTTACCAAACCAACTTTAGTCAGTGCGAGCACTATTAGCGCGGGCGATACCGCGTGGATGCTTATGTCTACTGCGCTCGTACTCCTGATGACCATTCCCGGTGTGGCGCTATTTTATACGGGCATGGTGCGCAAAAAAAATGTGCTTTCCACTATGGCGCATAGCTTTGTGGCGGTGTGTATTGTCTCGGTATTGTGGGTGGTAGTGGGCTATAGCCTCGCGTTTACCCCGGGCATTACTCCTTGGATTGGCAGTTTCGACCGCTTTATGCTCAATGGGCTGGAATTTATTAAAACCGAGGGCATGCTCACGGTGCATCACTTGGCACCGACCATCCCCGAAAGTGTATTCATGATGTTTCAAATGACCTTTGCGATTATCACTCCTGCCTTAATCGCCGGAGCCTTTGCCGAGCGCATGAAGTTCTCTGCCGTGGTCGCGTTTATTTCGCTTTGGTCGCTCTTGGTGTACGCCCCTGTAGCCCACTGGGTATGGGAGCCAACGGGTTGGCTGGCCGCGCTGGGTGTGTTGGATTTTGCGGGCGGTACGGTGGTGCATATTAATGCGGGTGTTTCCGGGTTAGTGGCGGCGATTATCGTTGGCCCACGGCTTGGCTTTGGCCGTGTCTCCATGCCGCCGCACAACTTAATTCTTACCGTGATTGGCGCCTCTTTGCTTTGGGTCGGCTGGTTTGGTTTTAACGCTGGCTCTGCTGGCGCTGCGGATGGTCGTGCGGGTATGGCGATGTTTGTAACTCAGCTAGCCACTGCTGCTGCCGCATTGACGTGGATGCTTATTGAATGGGTGAAACGCCGTAAGCCATCGGTCTTGGGTATGGTCTCGGGTGCGGTTGCTGGTTTAGTTGCGATCACGCCTGCGTCTGGTTTTGTCGGTGTGACTGGCGCCTTTGCGATTGGTATAGCCGCTGGCATCGCCTGTTATTGGGGCGCAACCTGGCTGAAATCCACCATGGGTTATGACGATTCGCTCGATGTATTTGGCGTACATGCCATTGGCGGAATTGTAGGCGCGCTGCTCACGGGCGTATTTGCGGTTAAGGCTATTGGCGGTGTTGATTCTAGTATTGCGCTACAGGCGATAGGTGTAGTGAGCACGATTATTTATGTGAGCGCAGTCACGGCTATTATTTTGGTGGTGCTGGATAAAACTATTGGCCTGCGGGTGGAGATGGACGAGGAAAACGAAGGTCTCGATATTGAGCAACATGGGGAGCAAGTCCTATGAGTAGTCAATCGCTAGAGCTATTAGAGAGCCAAGCCTTTGGCTTAATGGGGCGCTTGCATGTGCTGCTGCGCCGTGAGATTGGCCGCGTTACCGACATCAAATATATGAGTACCAACCCCGAATATTGCTTGCATGTGCTGGAGCTGGCGGGGTCGGTCAACAACCCAGATTTACAGACTATGTGCCATAAATTGGAAGATATTTATTTTGGCGAAGGCGGCTTGTTTGCAGATTCGGCCTTTAAGCCACGCCGCATGATGGTAGCTGCTTCGTCGCGGGTTTCCATACCTATAGAGCACTTTGAAACGCACAAACCTGAGTTGGAAGTTGACGTGAGTGCTGAATCAGATCAGCACTATGTTGGGCGCTTGCGCTAAACGATTTTTGTACTGGAGCAATACTCTGTTGGCCGGATTCCAGAACCAAGGCTGGGTCCGGCCTTTTTTATTTAATTCCCCCGCGCCGCCTTACGCGCCTCTAACAAAGACACCACTTGCCCACTGCGAATCACCGCCAATTTTTCAGTTGCATCATTCAACAGGGGTGCGCTGATAATCTCTTGGTACAAAGGCTCTAGCGAGCTCAACGCAGACTGCAAATGGTAAATATTGGTTTGCAGGCTCTCAATTTGTTCGGCGTGGGTATTGCGCTGGGTTTGCAGCTGCGTAAGGCGCAGCATATGGGTCTCCAGCAGCTGCTTTTGGTACTGATTATTGTGGATCAGCGGCGAAAGCGCTTCTTGCAGCCATTGGTTAATGTGCTCGTTCATATCTTGGTAGGTGTTGCGCACTTCTTGCACCAAAGTATTGATAAAGCGATTAATCAAGGCGCCTTTGCGAGTGAGCAAAGTATTGAGCGAGAAACGGAAATAATCGGCGAGTCTGTGCAGTTGGCGCAATTGGCGGCGCTGATGCTGAATCTTGAGTAAGTGGCGCATCATTAAATCATCGCCGGTAAGATTGTGCTCGGGGCGTTGGTAAATTGAGGTCAGCACGCGGTTAGCGCGTTCAATCTCGCGCTCAATATGCTGCACGCTGTTGTCTACATCCTCAAAGAAGTTGCCAATCGCACGCGCCAAGCCAAGGGTTGTCCAGCTTTGGGCGAGGTTGCGGTGGGCGTTGTTAATTTGTTGTTCCAGCAGGCCAGAACTCACGGGCGCTAGCAAACTAACACGTTGCGACTCCAACAAACGCTGGCTGGTGCGCAGCGAAAGCGCTTGCTTGTGGTATTGGTGATGAGTTTGGCGAATAGTGTCACGCAGTTGCTGCAAGGTGTCGGCGGCTTCCTGTGGTGCAGCGGTGCGCAAGACTTCAATTTCTGTTTCGCATTCGCTTAAGCGCTGGGCGAGGCTATTGCGGGTATTGATGATCATTTCATAGCTATCGCCCACCAAACGATGGCCAATAATTTGTTGTTGGCTGTGCAAAACCACATCCGCCAATTTGCGCTCTAATTGCGGGAAGTTGCTGCGCTCTAACTGCTGCGCGTTGCGCCCGACTTTGCCGAGCAAACCCTGCTTGGCAGAAATCGCAATGACTTGTTCTGGCGCCAATTTGAGTTGTTTGGCGGTTACGTGGCGAATGCTCTCAATACTGGCGTTTACATCTGCAGGTGATTGCAGGTCATCCCACAGGCTGTCGATTTTGTTAAGCAGAGCGAGCACAGCAGTGCATTGCTCATCGCGCAGGGTTTGCACGTGTTCGCGCCAAATGGTCATATCGCTGGCGGTCACACCGGCATCGGCAGACATCAAAAACAAAATTGCTTGGGCTTCGGGCAGGGTTTTTAAGGTGAGCTCGGGTTCATTGCCCAGCGCATTTAAACCGGGGGTGTCCACAATCCGTAGGCCTTGGCGCAGCAGTGGGTGATCCAAACTAATAAGTGCATGACGCCACGCAGGTACGGCAACTTTGCCGTTGGAATCGCGCTCGCCCAACTCATCCATCGCAAAACCGAGTTTTAAGGCATCGGCGGGGGCGACCCATTTACTCGCGGAGACTTGGTTTATGGCGGCGCGGGTTTGGTCGTGATTGGTTGGGTCAAAACTCACGGTCACCCAGTTTTGGGGGATGCGCTTAAAATTTTGCAAGCTGGTATTGGTGCGGCGGGTTTCAATCGGCAGCAGGCGCACGCAGTTCACGGGCGAGTGGGAATCCCAAAAGATTTCGGTGGGGCACATGGTGGTGCGGCCCGGTTGGGATGGCAACAAGCGGCGGCCACCTTCGGTATATAAAAGTGCGTTGATTAATTCGGTTTTACCGCGTGAGAACTCGCCCACACAGGCGATGGTAAAACTATCGCCACGCAGCAACTGCCGCGCTTTTTGTAGCGTGCGCTGTACATCCAAACTCAGCATTTGATGGCTAGTACCCCAGGCATCAAAGCGCTGCAAACGCTCATCCAATTGGCGCTTCCAGCGGTTGTACTGGGTCATTTGACGGTGTAGTGCTCTCACATCCATAGCGCGACTCTCTATTGTTCGTTGTAATAAACCGCTTATGAAAAATTCGGCTAAATCATTATTGTTCTAATTCTCATTTAAACCGAAAACGGCAAAGCTGACTAGTTGCTGAGCAATTAATGGTCAATTTGCCAGACTAATGGTGAAGAATGGTGACATTTGTGCGTTACGTCACTGTTGGTTTGTGATGTGAGTTGTGGCGGAAAAAGGATGGTTAAGAGATTAAGGGTAATTACTACGAGTCTGTAGTAGCTTTCAATGGCTAATGGATTAGCCTCATTTAGTTTTAAATCGGCTTAAATCACAATCAACTCAAGTAGGTGCGAAGGACATGAAATGGTTAAGAATGAGCGCCATGGTTTTCAGTATATTTTTGCTGTTTATGGTCAACGCTTTTGCAGCAGAACAGCAATATTTAAAACGAATTGACGGCACTAAAATATCCACAGTGCAACTCGACCAAACTATTAGGCGTTTAGTGGCTGAGGCGAAAGTTACCGGGCTTAATATTGCCATCTTGAACAATAATAAAGTCGTCTATCTCAATAGCTATGGCTTCCGCAATAAAGAAGAACAAAAGCCTTTAACTCCGGATACCATCATGTACGGCGCTTCTTTTACCAAAGCCGCCTTTGCCTATATGACCATGCAGTTGGTTGCGGAAGGCGCGGTGGATCTCGATAAACCGCTTGACCAATACCTTGCTAAACCCTTACCGCAATATGATCGCTACCAAGATCTGGCGGGCGATGAGCGCTATAAACTCATCACTTTGCGTATTCTGTTAAGCCACACGGTGGGCTTTCCCAATTTTCGCTGGATTAATCCGGATAAAAAATTGGATATCAAATTTACGCCGGGTACTCGCTACGCCTACTCGGGCGAGGGTATTAATTTGGCGCAGTTTGTTATTGAGCAGGTCACCCAAAAAAGTGTCGGCGATTTAATGCGTGAGCGGGTATTTCAGCCGTTGGCCATGACTCGTACGAGTATGACCTGGCGGCCGGATTTCGCTGAAAACCTTGCCCTTGGCTATGACGAAAACGAGCAGGCGCTCGGGCATGATCAGCGCTCTAACGTGCGTGCAGCCGGTTCTATGGATACCACACTGAGCGACTACGCCAAATTTATTGCCGCCGTGATGCAGAATAAAGGCATCACTAAAAAACTGAAAAATACGATGGTGACTTCGCAGATTCAAATTTATTCGCCGCGACAATTTCCCACGCTACTCACGGAAACCACCGACGCCAACCGCGCCATTAAATTGGGTTACGGGCTGGGCTGGGGCGTTTTCGAAACGCCGCACGGCAGCGCCTATTTTAAAGAGGGGCACGACGATGGCTGGGAAAACCATTCCGTGGTTTTTGCCGATAAGAAAATTGCCATAGTGCTTATGGCCAACAGCTCCAACGGCGATAAAATTTTTAAAGAGGTATTGGAGGTCGCGATAGGCGATAGCTACACGCCGTGGCAGTGGGAGGGTTATATTCCTTACGAGCGCGTGGTTAATCACTAGGGTAAATTGAAGGTAATGCGCAGCGAAAAATTTATTCCTTTATTGCTACTTACTGCACTCTTGCTATTTGCGGGTTATTGGCTGAAAGGGCAGCTCAAGATTGATTCTTGTCTTGATGCTGGTGGCCGTTGGGATTCAGTAATGAAGGAATGCCAATACTCTGAATAGCGATAAAAGAAACCACCGAGTATTCCTCGCTCCCAAGCTCCTGCTTGGGAGAGAGGGGGAGGCTCT
>CAUOQW010000111.1:0-7068 GCA_963506825.1 uncultured Cellvibrio sp. | reverse complement strand
TGGCGGCGTTGGGGTAATATTTGCGTTTATCTGCAGCTGTTTCTGGGGCGCGAAGGGTAATAGTCATTTCTGCGTTGGCAGTATGAATAGGCAGGTATAAGGCTGCTAAAAAGATAATGGCGAGTGATCTGATGGGCTTCTTAAATAGCATATTGGTCTAAACATCTATGTTTTAGGTGCTAAGGCTGAGAGAAGTAGGTGCGAAGCTGAATAAAATAGGTAGAAAATTGAAATTTGCGACGGGCTTCATTTGCTTCTATTGAATTTAGCACCTCTCATTCTTTTCGCCACTGTATTTCCTGCACCATTGGTTTAGCGTTGCTATTTAAGTTATAGCATAAGCTGCTACATACGCTGTTGCGTAAACAGGCCGTTTCAATGAGCGAAGGCTATACCAATTTGAAACTTGCGCTATTAAACACTTGCCACCATAATTGGGCTCGATATTTTTCCGCACGGAAGTGGTTAAACAATAAAGGAAACAGTTATGCAAAACTCTCGTGACATTCTACAAACCCAATTTAATCTCCCCAATTTTCGCCCCGGCCAAGAAGCTGTTATTGAAGCGCTTTTGCAAGGCCGCTCTGCGCTCGCAGTATTTCCTACGGGTGGCGGAAAAAGTTTGTGTTATCAGTTGCCCGCATTAATGCTCAAGGGTTTAACGCTGGTTGTTTCGCCGCTGATTGCCTTAATGAAAGATCAAGTGGATGCGCTACAAAAATTAGGTATTGCCGCCGCGCGTTTAGATTCATCGCTCAGCAAAGAAGAAACCTTTGCGATATTCGATAGCATTCAAAACGGCAGCTTAAAATTATTGTATGTGTCGCCCGAGCGTTTAAAGAATGAACGCTTTGTGCAGCGTTTAGCAAATACGTGTATTAGTTTAATGGCGATTGATGAGGCACATTGTATTTCTGAATGGGGCCACAATTTTCGGCCTGATTATTTAAAGCTCGCGGACTTGGCGAAAACTCTTAAAGTTGAGCGAGTGCTTGCGTTAACCGCAACTGCAACACCAAGTGTTGCAGTGGATATTTGTAAACAATTTTCAATTCAAGCACAAGATCATATTCAAACCAGCTTTGCACGCCCGAATTTACAATTGCGAGTTACGCCTTGCTCGGTGGATGAGCGCGTCAATTTACTATTGGCGCGTTTGCAAAAACATCCGCGCGATGCCGCCACTATTGTGTATGTCACCCTACAAAAAACTGCGGAAGATATTGCCTCTGCAATTAACATCTCAGGTTTAAGTGCGGCGCATTATCACGCCGGTTTGAATGACGATGAGCGCAATAGCATCCAAAATAATTTTATGAGTGGTGTAACCCCCATTGTGGTCGCCACTATCGCTTTTGGTATGGGTATTGATAAAAGCAATATTCGTGCGGTATACCATTTTAATTTGCCCAAATCGATTGAAAATTACGTGCAAGAAATTGGCCGCGCAGGGCGCGATGGTCTGCTATCGCTGTGTGAAATGTTTGCGGTGGCAGATGATATTCGCGTGTTGGAAAATTTTACCTACGGCGATACGCCCAGTACCGAAAGCATCAAAAGTTTGGTGGAGTATTTGCTGGCACAACAAATGGAATTCGATATTTCAACTTATGAATTATCCAATCGCTTTGATTTGCGTCCGCTGGTGTTAACCACGGCTTTAACTTATTTGGAATTGCAGGGCGTTATAGTGGCGCAAAGCCCGTTTTATACCGAGTATAAAATTCAGTTTTTGCAGGATATTGAAATTGTACTGGCACAGTTTGATGCAGCACGCGCTGATTTTTTGCGCCGTTTATTTGCCGCTGGTAAAAAAGGCACCAAGTGGTTGACGCTGGATATGATTAGTCTGAGCGAAAAATTGCAGGAGCCAAAAGAACGCATTACTAAAGCCTTGGATTATTTGGCTGAAAAAGGTGCAATTGAATTAACGGTGGCCAGCTTGCGACAAACCTATCGCAATATGAATGCCGTGCAAAACGCTCAAGATTTGCAAAGTTTGTTAGAAACCCTGTATAGATTATTTGCGGAGCGGGAGGCGCGTGATATAACACGCATCCAGAGTATTTTGGCCTATGCCAACAACCCGAAATGCTTGAGCCAGCAGCTTATCGAGTACTTTGGTGAGGCGGCTAACGCCTGTGGAATTTGTAGCCATTGCCGCGCTCAGGCGCGTGGTGAGGTAGTGGTTCGGGTTAAACCCTTGGCTGCACCAGAGATTACAGCACTGCAGCGTGGGCTTATAGCTGAAGTGCAGAGGGAGCGTCACACTGCTTTGCTGCAGCCGCGACAATTAGCGCGTTTTCTGTGCGGATTACCCAGCCCTGCAACGGCGCGGTCCAGTTTGCGACAGCACAAGGCCTTTGGAGCCTTGGAAAATCTGGGTTTTCAGCAATTGTTAGTGCTCGCGGAGCACAACTGATTAGCGGGTGAATGTGATTATTCCGCCAAATTGATAGTGTTGTGGCCAATTGGTTTAATAGTCATAATGACATTTTGAATTTTTATACGATAAAAAGGTGAAACCTATGAAAACTCTCAAGGGCCCAGCTATTTTTCTAGCTCAATTTTTAGGCGATACCGCCCCTTTTAATAGTCTTGATAGCATCTCCGGTTGGGTTGCGAGCTTGGGCTTTAAAGGCGTGCAAATACCTACGTGGGACAAGCGTGTATTTGACTTGGAACAGGCGGCTAACAGCACTGAATACTGCACGCAATTTCTTGCAACTCTGGCCAAACATGGTTTAGTCCCCACCGAATTATCAACGCATTTGCAGGGCCAATTGGTTGCGGTTCACCCTGCTTACGATGAAATGTTTGATGGCTTTGCCCCTGAATCGGTACGCGGCAATCCTACCGCTCGCCAAGCCTGGGCGGTAGAGCAATTAATGCTTGCTGCTAAGGCGAGTAAAAATTTAGGTTTGAAAGCGCATGCGACTTTCTCGGGTGCTTTGTTGTGGCCCTATTTGTACCCCTGGCCACAGCGCCCAGCCGGTTTGGTTGAGGCAGGTTTTGGTGAATTGGCAAAACGTTGGAAGCCAATTCTTGATGCCTTCGATGCGGTTGGTGTTGACGTCTGCTACGAAATTCACCCCGGTGAAGACTTGCATGACGGCGCAACTTTCGAGCGCTTTTTGAAAGCCGTTGATAACCATCCACGCTGCAATATTTTGTTCGATCCATCGCATTTTGTTTTACAGCAATTGGATTATTTGGCGTTTATCGATCGCTATCACGACCGCATTAAAATGTTCCATGTGAAGGATGCAGAATTTAATCCCACTGCCCAGCAAGGTGTTTACGGCGGTTATGAATCTTGGGTGGATCGCGCCGGTCGCTTCCGTTCATTAGGCGATGGCCAAGTGGATTTCAAACAAATTTTCTCAAAATTCGCGGCGTACAATTACGAAGGTTGGGCGGTGTTGGAATGGGAATGCTGCTTGAAGCATCCGGAAGTAGGTGCTGCAGAAGGCGCGCCCTTTATTGCACAGCATATTATTAAGGTCACTGACCGCGCGTTCGATGATTTTGCAAGTGGTGGTACAGACCACGCGGCGAATCGTCGTATTTTGGGTTTGAAATAAAAACAAAGGCACCCCCTCCCAGCCTCCCCCTTGAAAAAGGGGAGGGGTTGAATATCACTCCGCTCTCAATGTGAGCGAGCTTTTAGCTCCTCCCCTTTTTCAAGGGGGAGGCTGGGACGACTGAATGGATACAGGAGGTAGAGTAACGCAGGACGCAGTTACCGAGGGGGTGCAGTTTCATCAAAATTTTCACAAAGAAGAATACAAACATGACAACTCCAAGAATTCGTTATGCAATGGTTGGTGGTGGGCGCGGTGCGTTTATTGGTGCTGTGCATCGCATCGCGGCGCGTATGGATGACCGCTATGAATTGGTTGCCGGTGCGCTTTCATCGAATCCAGAAAATGCAAAAGCCTCTGCAGCTGATTTACATATTGCAGCTGATCGAGCTTACACATCCTTTGAAGAAATGTTGCGTGTAGAAAAAACGCGTGCCGATGGTATTCAAGCGGTGGTAATCGTTACACCCAATCATATGCATTTTCCCGTTGCAAAAGCAGCGCTGGAAGCAGGTATTAATGTTATTTGCGATAAGCCGGTAACGCGCACTTTAGAAGAAGCGCTTGAGCTGCAAAAAATTGCGGCCAAGAGCAGCGCTTATTTTGCATTGACTCACAATTACAGCGCTTACCCTTTAGTGCGTTATGCGCGTGAATTGGTGGGTAAGGGCGCGCTCGGCAAAATTCGTGTGGTGCAGGTGGAATATCCGCAAGAGTGGTTAACGGTTGCGGCTGCGGCGGATAACAAACAAGCATCATGGCGTACTAACCCTGCGTTAACCGGCACAGGTTGCTTGGGCGATATTGGTACTCACGCATTTCAACTCGCGCAATTTATTTCGCAACAAAAAGTGAATGCCGTTTGTTCCGATGTCATGAGTTGTGTTGAAGGCCGATTGGTGGATGACAACGTGCATGTGTTGCTGCGTTTTGATGGCGGTGCGCGCGGTATGCTGTGGGCTAGCCAAGTTGCACCCGGTTGTGAAAATGGTCTGCGCATTCGTATATATGGCGAGAAAGCGAGTATCGAATGGGCGCAAGAAAACCCGAATGAATTGTGGTTTACCGAGCTGAATAAACCGCGTCAACGCGTCACTCGTCGCGGCGATATTGGCAGTGAGATTGCGGCGCGCGGTATGCGTACACCGGGTGGTCACCCCGAAGGTTACTTGGAAGCGTTTGCCAACTTGTATCACGACATCGCCGATATTTTAATTGCGCATCAAGCGGGTGAACGTCATTATCTGCAAGACTGGGTGCCCAGTATTGATACAGGTGTTGAGGGCATGAAGTTTATTCAGGCCGTACTAGATTCATCGCAAGCGGAAGGCAGTTGGAAAGTGTTGTAAGTTTTTCGAGGGCGATTTGCCCTCGTACTTATTTAAAGTGATCAAGGTTTTAGCGATCAACAATAAATCGATTCACAATAACAAAGAAGGTACAAATTATGTCTACCACGATTAACCCCAACCGTTTATTTGCGGCCTGCTGTGTGGCCTTGATTACTACGGCAATGACCTTTGCAATTCGCGCCGGTATTCTCAATCAGTTAAGTGTGGATTTTAAATTCACCGATACTGAATTGGGCTGGATTAACAGTATGGCGTTTTTGGGCTTCCCGGTTGCTATGATGTTTGGCGGCTTGCTCTATAACGCTCTGGGTGCACGCACACTGATGTACTTGGCATTTGCGTCCCATGTGTTAGGTTTAGTTCTCACTATCACTGCCGGTGGTTTCTGGGGCTTGTTAATTTCTACGTTCTTTATTGGCTTTGCGAATGGTTCAGTAGAAGCAGCGGCGAATCCATTGATTGCAGATATTTATCACACTAATAAAACAACCAAGCTCAATAAATTCCATATGTGGTTCCCAGGCGGTATTGTTATTGGCGCATTGATTTCTACTTTAATGACCAAATTAAATTTGGGTTGGCAAGCGCAAATCGCCGTTATGTTGGTTCCAACTGCAATCTACGGCTTTATGATTTTCGGTCAAACTTTCCCTGTGCCCGCTAACTCTGAAACTTCTACCAAAAATAATATTTCTGCACTTTTCTCTCCCCTGTTTTTAATTATCGCTTTCACCATGACCATTACCGCCACTACCGAATTGGGTACGCAGCAGTGGGTTGAGCGTATTTTGGGTCAGTCTGGTGCGCAGCCTATGTTAATTCTTGCAATGGTAACTGGCTTGATGGCGGTAGGCCGTTACTTTGCGGGTCCAGTAATTCATGCGCTTAATCCAGCGGGTGTGTTGTTAGCATCTTCAGTGATTGCTGCAATTGGTATTTATTTAATGAGCACCGCATCGGGTGGTATGGTGTATGTAGCAGCAATTTTGTTTGCGGTAGGTGTTATGTATTTCTGGCCAACTATGATTGGTTTTGTGGGCGAATATTTACCAAAAACCGGCGCACTCGGTATGTCACTTGTGGGTGGTGCCGGTATGTTTGGTGTGAGTATGTGGAACCCCGTGATTGGCGGTTGGTTAGATGCTGCAAAAGCTGATGCTGTAGCAAAAGGTTTGAGTGGCCCTGAGGCAGAATTAGCAGCAGGCCAAGCAGCGCTTTCTAACTTGGCATTGTTCCCAGTTGCGTTGATTATTATTTTCACCGGTTTGTATATTTATCGCAAAAAGTTTGCGCATAAATAATTTGTACTGAGACAAAAAAGCCCCGACAGCGTTAAGTTGTCGGGGCTTTTTTATTTTCATATAAATCCTTCGGCTGCTACGCGCTCAGGATGAGCGGAATTTGAGTCTCTCTGCAAGTCGAAAAAATTTACGACAAGTGCTGCGCGTGATAACGCAAATGATCGTCAATAAAGGTCGCGATAAAATAATAACTGTGGTCATAACCTTCTTGATGCCTAAGCACGAGTGGATGCTGGCGTTGGTGACAAATTTGCTCTAGCAATTCCGGGCGTAATTGTTCGGTTAAAAAATTATCCGCCGTCCCCTGATCGATAAAAAATGGCTGCTTGGATTCGCCTTTTTTTACCAACGCGCAAGCGTCGTATTCTGCCCAAGCTTGTTGATCATCACCTAAATAACCACTCAGCGCTTTTTGACCCCAGGGCACGTTGCTTGGATTAACGATAGGCGCAAACGCAGACACAGACGCATAGCGACCCGGTTGACGAAGTGCCAGAACTAAAGCGCCGTGGCCGCCCATAGAGTGACCGCTAATACTTTCTTTGCCATTGAGCGGAAACTTAGCGAAAACTAATTCCGGTAATTCTTTGGCAATGTAATCAAACATTTGATAATGCTTCGCCCAAGGTGCTTGCGTAGCGTTCACATAAAAACCGGCGCCGGAACCAAAATCATAGCTGTCATCTTCACCGGGGATATTTACGCCGCGTGGGCTGGTGTCGGGGCAAATAATAGCAATACCCAATTTTGCGGCGACTTGTTGCGCGCCGGATTTCTGCATGAAGTTTTCATCTGTGCAGGTTAATCCAGACAGCCACCAGAGCAGTGGCA
>CAUOQW010000110.1:0-7128 GCA_963506825.1 uncultured Cellvibrio sp. | reverse complement strand
CGCCTTAACGCCCATGCAAATGGCAACGGCCTACGCCTCCTTTGCCAATGGCGGTTACAAAATTGATCCTTATCTCATCAGTCGCATCGAGAATGGTAAAGGTGAGGTCGTATTCGAGGCGAATCCAAAGCGGGTTTGTAAAACTTGCCCCGATACACCCGTTGTAGATCCAGATACAACCGAAGCGGACAAGGCATCTGGCGAGTCGCTCGTCGAACAGCAACATGCCCCCCGTATTATTGATGCTCGCGTTGCCTATATTATGGATTCCATCTTAAAAGACGTTGTCGAAAAAGGCACTGGCACTGCCGCTAAATCGTTAGGGCGTACCGATTTAGCGGGTAAAACCGGCACCACTAATGGCCCACGCGATCTGTGGTTTTCAGGCTACAATCCTAATTTGAATACAACCGTTTGGGTGGGCATTGATAAGAATACACCGCTGGGCAAAAGAGAGTTTGGCTCAACGGCTGCCTTACCGATTTGGATCGACTTTATGCGCACTGCATTGGAGGGCATCCCCAACCAAATCACCCGTCAACCAGAGGGCATAGTGACCGTGCGAATCAATCCCGAAACAGGCAAACCCGCACAACCGGGTGACGCCAATGCAGTTTTCGAGATATTCCCAACCGAGATCTCAGCTGAAGGCTCAACCCCGGCGGGTATTGCCGAAGAAGCTCCCGCAGATGAAACCCTACCGGAGGGCGTGCTTTAGCACCCCTCTTTCCCCCCAATTCAAGACCCAAAAACCAACCCCCTAAAAAGCAAAACGCCGAGTGTTTTCACACTCGGCGTTTTAATTTCTGGCTTGGGAGACCTTATCAAGCCCACAAGCATTCGCTTATTTCTTAGCGCCAATACGGCTGCCGAAACGCTTGGTGAATTTGTCGATACGACCACCAGTGTCAACGATTTTTTGCTTGCCGGTGTAGAAAGGGTGGCATTCACTGCACACGTCTACGTGGAATTCGCTTTTACCCATGGTAGATGCAGTAACAAAATTGTTGCCGCAGCTGCAGCTAACATTTACTGGAACGTAATTTGGATGAATTTCTGGTTTCATGATGTCTTTGCCTAAGTAATCTGTGCCGCCACCCGAACGTAAGCCGAGCACCGCACATCGGTTAATAAAATTGGCTCTTTTAGAGAGGCGGCGATGCTACCAGAATTCAGCATCAAAGCAAGTAAAAATCCATATTCCAAGAGGGTTTTGTACAAATATTCACCGCACAAACAAAAGGGGAGTCATGCTCCCCTTTATTTGAATTTCAACACAGCTAGCCAGTTAAGGCTTCTTGGACCACACCTTGCACCAACCAGCCGGATTTACTTGTTTGCCTGGGAACAAATTACAGCCCAAGGCTTTTACATCGCCTTTCGCCTGGGCGCAGTTAGCGCAGTTACTACCAGCAACTGTGGATTGGGTAACATATCCCAAGGCTTTGGCTTGCGGATCATCGGTTGTCAATGGCACATCAGCAGCCACTGCCAGATTAGACACAGGGATCAGCGTTAAGCCTGCGGCTGCGCCTGAAAATTTCATAAAATCTCTACGGTTCATGCTTGCTTCCTCGTAACAGTTATATCGATCACTTATGATCATTGCTGGTTAAATCTAATGCCTAATCCCCAAGTTTTGCCTGCGAGGCTAAAATAAGCATAGGTATGGGTAATAATTATCTTACATATTATAGGGGTATTATTTGATTTAGGATCATATTTACACTTATTTTCCTCATCGGCCTTTATATGCTCATCGCAAAATCTCGCTTCACTCTAGCAAGAGATAGGCTATCCTGCGCGACTGTTTTGTCTGTTTGATACATTCCTGTATGCCAAAAACTATTTTAGAAATCGCCCTACCAACTCCCTTGCGCCGCCGCTTTGATTACCTTGCGCCTATGGATATAGGCGACATCGAAACCAATAAGTTACTGGCTGGCGTTTTAGTGCGCGTACCTTTTGGGCATCAGGAGATGGTTGGGGTACTGATTAAAACGAAAGGCTATACGGATCAAAACATCGAAAAGTTGCGCCCTGCACTGGCAATTCTCGACCAGACACCTGCGCTGGATTCTGCCCTACTCGAACTCATTCTGTGGGCTGCCGATTATTATCAATGCCCTGAAGGCGAAGCCTTAAGCACTGCCCTACCCGTGCTGTTGCGCCAAGGCGAAGCCGCTGAAGAGCGCCGCGAAACTTGCTGGCAACTCACCACTGAAGGTAAAGGTCTGCCAGTTGGCGCGCTCAAACGCGCACCTAAACAAGCGCTCTTACTAGATGCCCTACAGCAGCACAAAAAGCTCAGCCGCAGCGATATTGCGGCCCTGGAGATTCCCACCAACATTATCAAAACCTTGGCCGATAAAAATATCATCGAGAAAACTGTCGCTGATGAAGCAGCTCCAGAAACACCCGCCAATATCTTTCGCCAAGCACCTCTTACACTGAGCGATGAACAGCAAATCGCCTTCAATCACATCAGCTTTGGGCAGTTTCAAGTCAGCCTCTTAGACGGCGCAACCGGCAGTGGCAAAACCGAAATCTATCTCCAAGCCATCGCCAAAGTGCTCGAACAAGGTCAGCAAGCTTTAGTTTTGGTACCGGAAATTGGTTTAACCCCACAGACCATCGCCCGTTTTCAAAAGCGTTTTTCGGTAGAAATCGCGGCGCTACATTCTGGATTAAATGACCGCGAGCGCTTGGATGCCTGGCTGCAAGCCCGCTCAGGCAAAGCTCGAATTCTAATTGGTACCCGCTCCGCGATTTTTACCCCCATGCCTAGGCTCGGCATTATCATTATTGATGAGGAGCATGACGGCTCCTTCAAGCAGCAAGATGGCTTCCGTTATTCCGCGCGGGATTTAGCCGTGGTCCGCGCCAACCGACTACAGATTCCGCTTGTGTTGGGCTCGGCAACCGCATCGCTTGAAACCCTCAACAATGCTCAGCAAGGCCGCTATCAACACTTGCGCCTACACGCTCGCGCTGGCAATGCCAAACCACCGGAAATCCAACTCTTGGATATTCGCGGTCAAACTCTCACTGAAGGCTTTGCGCTAGTAACGAAAAATGCGATTGGCAATGAAATAGCGGCGGGGAACCAAGTTCTCGTATTTCTTAACCGCCGCGGCTACGCTCCTACATTGGAGTGTCACGATTGCGGCTGGCTGGCGAACTGCCCACATTGCGATGTACGTATGACCGTGCACCAAACCCCGCGCCACTTACACTGCCACCACTGCGGCCACCAACGCGCCCTGCCGCGCAACTGCCCCAGCTGTAAAAGCAGCAAGCTGCAACCGCTTGGGCAAGGCACTGAACGCAGCGAAATAGCCTTGCGCGATTGGTTTCCACAGACACCGATTATCCGTGTAGACCGCGACTCCACACGCAATAAAAACGCCATGGAAAAAATTCTTAGCGAAGTCCATCAAGGTGAGCCCTGCATTTTGATCGGCACTCAAATGCTCGCCAAAGGCCATCACTTTGCAGATGTAACCTTGGTCGTCATCATCGATGCCGACGCCGGCCTTTTCAGCACCGACTTTCGCGGCCCCGAACGTATGGGGCAACTCTTACTGCAAGTTTCCGGCCGCGCTGGCCGCGCCGAAAAACCTGGGCGAGTGATTTTACAAAGCCACCACACCGATCACCCACTGGTGCAAACTTTATTCTGTAAAGGCTACCAAGCCTTTGCCGATTTGATATTGCAAGAGCGTCAAATCACCCAACTGCCGCCCTATCGCTACTTGGCACTTTTGCGCGCAGAAACAAAACGACCAGAAATTGCCTTGAGTTTTCTCAAACTCGCGCGCAATGAAGCCGAAGCAATTTCCCCATCCAGCCCGCAATTAAATTATCTTGGGCCCTTACCCTCCATGATTGAAAGACGCGGCGACCGCTTCCGTTTTCAGTTACAAATCAACAGCGCGCAGCGCAAACCCTTGCAACTTTTATTAACGCAGTTGGTAGGAAAATTAGAAGCAAACGCATTGAGTAAGCGCGTGCGATGGGCAGTGGATGTTGATCCGTCGGAGATGGGTTAATCATGATCCGTATCCTCGTCCGCAATACGCTTCACTCCTTGTAAGTGACACAATCTGTGACAAAAACCGGCCCACAAGCATCCAAAATAGGTTTTAATCCGTACCAATTGCATTCTCACTAAGCCAGTTGCGCCCTATGCATCAGCCCATTACCGAAACTATTCCAGTCTACCAACCCGAGCCAAGTTTTTTGCAGCGCTGGCGGCGTCGGCTCATTAGATTAGCGATCCTTTTGGTTATTCTGTGGGGATTGGCGATTGCTGCGATTTGGAGCCTACAAGAAAAGCTCTTGTTTCACCCGGAAGCGCAGGATCCCAAATTTAAGTTTGATTTGCCCTATACCTCGGAAGTTTATATCGATGTTGGAGGCGCAAAATTGCACGCGCTTTACTTGCGTCAGCCCCCCGAAAAAAGCAAAGGCATAGTGCTGTTTTTACACGGGAATGCCGGCAACTTGGAAACTTGGTTTACCCATACGGATTTCTGGTTAAGTACTGGCTATGACGTACTTATGCCAGATTATCGCGGGTTTGGTAAAAGCACCGGCAGCATCGAAAACGAGGTGCAATTAAACGATGACGTGCTGAGCGCATGGAATTACGTCGCCCACAATTACCAAGATAAGAAAAAAGTATTTTATGGCCGCTCGCTCGGCACTGGCTTAGCCGCCAAACTCGCCACCCAAACACCTGCGGATTTAGTGGTGTTGGTATCGCCCTATACCAGCATGACCGCTATGGCACAGGAATATTATCCTTGGGTGCCAAGTTTTATTTTGCGCTATCACTTAACCACAGATCAGCTACTACTTAAACTCAACACTAAAATTCTCTTGCTACACGGCACAAGTGATCAACTTATTTCAAACGAACACAGCAAGCGCCTAGTGAAACTTAACCCCAAGGCGCGCTTGGTGGAAATTGAAGGCGCTGATCATGGCGATATCCATCATTTTGACGCTTATACAAACACCCTCAAACAAGCCCTCGGTTCACTTTAGGTAATCGCGTATTCCCAAAGAATACGCGATGAGTGACTCACCCGCTCATTACCATTACAATCGCGCAACCTTTTGGCTTGCGGTTCACATTACTGTAAGCACGCTTATACCGCCGACCACTTTAAGACGCCGATTAAGATGAGCAGAGATTTCGCCAAACGTAATGCCGCCCCAACTCGCCGAGCCTCCACCGCGAAAAGTGCGCCTGCACCTGCGTGGCTGTGGTTTGTGATGGGCGCTATTTTTGGTGCCTTTGTGATGACCCTGGTATTTACACTCCACAAGCCAAAACCCGTGCAAGACCCAGTAGCCGAAACAGCTAAGCCTGGGGAAAGCGAATCTAAAACACCTAAGCCACGCTTTGATTTTTACAAACTTTTGCAAGAGAGCGAACAAATTGTACCTGCCACCGAAACTATCGGCGACACGGAAAAAGTGGCCGAAAGCTCTGTCAGCAATATCGAATATATCCTGCAAGTAGGTTCATTCCCCAATCAAACCGAAGCAGATAAACTTCGAGCGCAATTGATTCTGCTCAACTTGGATGCGCACATTGAGTCGGTGGAAATCCACAAAGGCGAAATTTGGCATCGTGTGGTCGTCGGCCCCTTTGACTCACAAGAAAAACTGGCGGCTACACGTTCCACTTTGGTCAACAATCAATACACAGCACTGGTGTTAAAACGCGCGAAAAACGCGAAGAAATAACTCTGCGCAGGTTACACCCATTACACCGCTCACCCTGAGCGCGAAGCAGTCGAAGGGTCACACACGCCCTTTGACTGATTTGCACTTAAAGATGAACAGGGAAAAAAACTATACCCGTATGACATGGCAGACATAGACGCCTGACATTAAATCCTTCGACCGCTTCGCGCTCAGGATGAGCGGAAAAATACCGCTTGAAATCTCCCGCAACGCCCCCATTTTCAGTAACTCACGCTAGCCCATTCTGTAAGGATTTTTTGTGACTACTATTCTGTGTGTTCGCCGCGATGGCCAAGTGGTTATCGGTGGCGACGGTCAAGTTTCTCTCGGCAATACGGTAATGAAAGGCAATGCGCGCAAAGTACGCCGCCTCTACAAAAACCAGGTTATCGCTGGCTTTGCCGGTGGTACCGCCGATGCATTTACCCTCTTTGAGCGCTTTGAAGCCAAACTTGAAGCGCACAATGGCCAACTCACCCGCGCTGCCGTTGAACTCGCTAAAGACTGGCGCACAGATCGCAGCTTGCGACGACTAGAAGCCTTACTCGCCGTTGCCGATAAAGAAGCCTCTCTAATCATTACTGGTAACGGCGATGTCATTCAGCCCGAAGACGATTTAATTGCAATTGGCTCCGGCGGCAATTATGCGCAAGCCGCAGCGCGTGCGCTGCTGGAAAATACCGAATTAGATGCACGTTCAATCGTTGAAAAAGGTTTGAAGATTGCAGGCGATATTTGTGTGTTTACCAATCATACCCACACGATTGAAGTGTTGGATTACTAATTAATTTTAAGAGTTTTTTATGTCCTCCATGACCCCGCGCGAAATCGTGCATGAATTAGATAAACATATTGTTGGCCAACAAAATGCCAAGCGCGCCGTGGCTATTGCATTGCGCAATCGCTGGCGCCGCATGCAAGTACCGGAAGACATGCGCGGTGAAATTACACCTAAAAATATTCTAATGATTGGCCCAACCGGTGTAGGTAAAACTGAAATTGCACGTCGCTTGGCAAAATTGGCTAACGCGCCCTTTATTAAAGTTGAAGCTACCAAATTTACCGAAGTGGGCTATGTAGGTCGCGATGTGGAATCCATCATTCGCGATCTTGTTGATGTAGCTATCAAACTTCGCCGCGAGCAAGCAATGAAAGGCGTTGAATTTCGCGCAGCAGAAGCGGCGGAAGAACGCATTCTGGATGCATTGCTTCCACCTGCACGCGATTTAGCGAGCGAAGAAACCAAACACGAATCTGCGACTCGCCAAATTTTTCGCAAAAAATTACGTGAAGGCGAGCTGAATGACAAAGAAATTGAAATTGATGTTGCCACCACTAGTGTGGGCGTAGAAATTATGGCGCCACCGG
>CAUOQW010000109.1:0-7136 GCA_963506825.1 uncultured Cellvibrio sp. | reverse complement strand
GCCTATGCGGCTGTGGGTATGCCGATTGGTTACCATCACTGGTCTTACGGTAAACAATTTCTCAGTACAGAGAATTCTTACAGGCGCGGTCAAATGGGCTTGGCTTACGAGATTGTGATCAATTCAAATCCGTGCATTGCCTATTTAATGGAAGAAAATAATATGACCATGCAAACGCTGGTCATAGCTCATGCTTGTTACGGGCACAATTCATTTTTTAAAGGCAATTATTTATTTAAGACTTGGACCGATGCCGATTCAATTATTGATTATTTAGTATTTGCGAAAAACTATATTGGTAAGTGTGAAGAGCGTTATGGTATTGCCGAAGTGGAAGCCATTATAGATTCCTGCCATGCGCTAATGAATTATGGTGTGGATCGCTACAAGCGTCCTTATCCTATTTCTGCGCTAGACGAAGAACAGCGGCAGACTGAACGGGCGGAATATTTGCAAAAGCAAGTGAATGACTTGTGGCGTACTATTCCCAAATCCACCAGTGGCAAGGCAGAGAAAAATGCACCGCGTTTCCCCTCTGAGCCACAAGAAAATATTTTGTATTTTCTGGAAAAAAACTCACCCCTATTAGAGCCTTGGCAGCGCGAAGTGATTCGCATTGTGCGGAAAATTGCGCAATATTTTTATCCGCAGCGCCAAACCCAAGTAATGAATGAGGGCTGGGCGTGTTTTTGGCATTACACGTTGTTAAACGAAATGTATGCGCGTGGGCTGGTGACTGACGGTTTTATGATGGAGTTTTTGCAATCCCACACCAGTGTGATTGCACAACCCGCTTACGATAGCCCTTATTTTAGCGGCATTAATCCCTACACCTTGGGGTTTGCAATGATGATGGATATTCGCCGCATTTGCGAAAATCCTACTGCTGAAGATCGCGAATGGTTTCCCGATATTGCGGGCAGCGATTGGAATCAAACTTTGCATTTTGCAATGCGTAATTTTAAAGATGAGAGTTTTATTCTGCAGTTCTTATCGCCAAAAGTCATGCGCGATTTAAAACTGTTTAGTATTGTGGATGATGACCAGCAAGAGAAAATCGAAATATCGGCTATTCACGATGAAACCGGATTTAAAAAGTTGCGCGAAACTTTAGCGGGGCAATACAACCTCGGCAACCGTGAACCCAATATTCAGGTTTACAGTGTGAATGTACGCGGTGACCGCGCTTTAACCTTGCATCACACAATGCATAACCGCAAACCGCTGGCGGATTCTGCTGGCGAAGTTTTGAAGCATCTACATCGCCTATGGGGTTTTGATGTGCATTTACATTCGCTGGATGGCGATGAGGTTAAACAGAGTTTTCATTGCCCTGAAAAAACTGAGTGAGGGCAGTTAAAATAGTGTAGATGGTTCGACTGCTGCGCGCTCACCATGAGCGGGTTCTAAATGAAACGCTTATAAATACAAAAGCCGCTCAGTGAGCGGCTTTTGTATTTTAAAAACTGACATTAAGTTATCTAACTTACAAATCATCCAAATATTTTTCTGCATCCAATGCTGCCATACAGCCTGCGCCAGATGACGTAATCGCTTGGCGATATACGTGATCCGCAACATCGCCAGCCGCAAATACGCCGGGAACATTGGTGGCTGTTGCATTGCCGTGTAAGCCGCTTTGTACGATTAGGTAACCGTCTTTCATATCCAATTGGCCAGCAAAAATATCGGTGTTGGGCTTATGGCCAATGGCGATAAACACACCGGCAACATCAATTTCTTGGGTTGCGCCATCTTGCGTACTTTTTAAACGCAAACCCGTTACACCTGAATCGCCACCCAGTACCTCATCAAGTTGGTGATTCCAAATGATTTTGATATTGCCGTTAGCGGCTTTAGCAAATAATTTATCTTGCAAAATCTTTTCAGATTTTAATTTGTCGCGACGGTGAATCAGAGTCACTTCGCTGGCGATATTAGACAAATACAAAGCCTCTTCTACAGCGGTATTACCGCCGCCGACAACGGCTACTTTTTGACCGCGATAGAAGAAACCATCGCAGGTTGCGCAGGCGCTAACACCGCGACCTTGGAATGCTTCTTCTGACGGCAAGCCTAAATATTGTGCAGATGCACCAGTTGCAATAATCAAGGCATCGCAGGTGTAGGTGTTGGAACCGATCAGCTTGAAAGGGCGCTCGTTCAATACAGTTTCGTGAATGTGATCAAAAATAATTTCGGTGTTAAAACGCTCAGCGTGCTCTTGCATTTGCACCATTAAATCCGGACCTTGCAAGTCGTGTACGCCACCTGGCCAGTTTTCCACTTCGGTAGTGGTGGTTAATTGACCACCTTGTTGCATACCGGTAATGATGACTGGTTTAAGATTGGCACGCGCGGCATAGATGGCAGCGGTGTAGCCTGCTGGGCCAGAGCCGAGAATGATTAAACGGTGATGTTGTACGTCGCTCATGAGAATTCCTTAGGCTATTCGTAAAAAGGTGTTCGTAAAAGATGTTTGTAAGAATGAGTGGTCTTAAAAACCTGATTTTAAAACGTTATGCGTAAAAATTTGGGTTTTGTAAAGAGTCTGGCCATCAATAAGGTTTTACTAATCTGGGGGCATGATAGGCGAAACCCAAGGTAGGCGCAAAATTGTCTGTGTTTATACGGGGTATTGGGCAAAGCTATGGGGTTATTAATCTATTTGGTTCATGTGTGGTTGATTATCGGTCGAAGCGTTAAACTACCAATTGTTGAATTCCATTTCATGCAAAGAGCCTGTTTATGATGTCTTTACCAGTATCGGTCCCCATTGATTCGCCCTGCGTGCGCAATTGTTGTTTGAATGATGAGGATATTTGCCTGGGGTGTGGTCGCAGCTTAGGTGAGATTACTCGTTGGAGTGCGGCTAAAGATGCCGATAAGCTGGTTATTTTAGCGGAAGCTCAGGAGCGCAAACGCCTGATACAGTTGGGCCAATCTACTCATGCTTAGTTAAGACGGCGTTATGTCTTTGCCCATAGAGAAGAGGGTATCCCAAGCCTCAGGATTATGTGTTGTTAAAAGTTGTGCGAAGCCTTCGTTGGGGATGGGCTTTGAAAACAGATATCCCTGTAAAAAGTCTGCGCCATATTTGCGACATAATTGAGCTTGTTCCTTAGTTTCTATGCCTTCAATTACGATTTTCAAATTCAAGCTTTTGCCGAACACAATCATAGCGCGCAGAATCCGGCAGTCATCCACATTTTCGGGTACGCCTTGTACAAAGGTACGATCAATTTTTAAGGTGCGTGCGGGCAGCATCTTTAGGTAAGCCATGGACGAATAACCGGTCCCAAAATCGTCCACGGAAATTTCAACACCATAACTTTGAATTTGTTCTAAAAGCTTTGCTGTACTTACTAAATTTTCTATCAATAAAGACTCGGTAATTTCTAAACCTATGCAGTGCCCCGGTAATTCGGCTTTGTCCAAATCATTTTTTATGGCGATGTGAAGGTCGTCGTCGGTTAACATTTGCGCACATACATTAATGCGAACCGTAAAATTGTCGTTCACTAATTTTTGCGTACGCCATTTAGAGAGTTGCTGGCAAGCTTTTAGGCGACTACGCGAATCTATTTCAATGATTAAACCGATTTCTTCTGCCAGTGCAATGAATTCGCTGGGTGGTAATATCCCACGAGTTGGGTGATCCCATCGAATCAAACTTTCTGCACCACATATTTCTAAGGTTTTTGCATCAATAATAGGTTGGTAATAGAGAATAAAGTGATCGGTAGGAATGAGCGCGCGCAATTCTTTTTCAAGACGTATGCGTTCTTGAACTTGTGCCTGTAAAGCCGTGGAAAAGAAGTGGTAGTTATTTTTTCCGTCACGTTTAGCGCGGTACATCGCTAAATCGGCTGCTTTTAACATGTCACCCGCATTGCTGCCAGCATCGGGGTAGGTTGCTACACCAACACTTGCAGAAATATATTGTTCAGTATTTTTTATAAAAAATGGGCGACGCAGTTCATCTAGAATGCGTTCTGCAAGTTGAACAATGGGTTCTTGTGATTCAAAGTTGTGCGCTAAAATTGCAAATTCATCTCCACCCAAGCGACAGACAATATCGCCGTTGCGCACCACGTGCAGTAACCGTCGCGCTACTTCTTGTAATAGTTGATCGCCAGCATCGTGCCCCATGCTGTCATTAATCACTTTAAAATTGTCTAGGTCAAGAAATAATAAGGCAAGCTGATCATTGAGACGGTTAGCGCGTGGTATTGCGGTGCGTAGGCTTTCATCAAAGTAATAGCGATTGGCTAAACCGGTGAGTGAGTCATTTTCTGCTAATGCGCGTAATCGTTGGTGGCTTTCGAAAAGTTCGCGTTCAAGTAAATGGCGAGTGCGTGCGTGAACAATGGCGCGAGTTAAATGCTTATGCGAAATGTCCGATTTAAAAAGTACATCTTGCGCACCGGCTTCAATACATTGTTGTTCTAGTTCATCGTTCTCCATAGCGCCAGTTAAGATGATGATGGCTGCGTGGTGGTTGGGGTGCCGCACCAATAAACGCAGGGTGTCTAAGCCATCCATGTCCGGCAAACGGTAGTCTAATAACACAGCATCAAAATCATCAGTTTCAAATTCTATTAACCCAGTGTTTGCTGAAGACGCCTGGGTTATTTGAATATTCCATTCAGACTTTTTAAAAGTGCGAACAATGGCTTGTCGGTCTAGCTCATTGTCGTCAATTAAAAGTAATTTCATTGTTATGCTCCCTAAGGCTAAACTGTTGGCGTTTTTGGTAATTCAATAATGCGCCAATAATGATTAAGCAAGCCGACGACTTGTAAAAAATCATTGTCCATTCGTTGTTTAAATAAATAGCCTGCTACATGCTCACGGTAGGCGGCCAAAATATCTTCGTCTGATTTGGAGGTAGTTAAAACAAAAACAATTGAATGTGTTAATGCAGGATCAGAGCGTAGCTCTTCTAAAAACTCCAAGCCATTCATGCGCGGCATGTTGAGGTCTAGCAAAATAATATAAGGCGATGGAACTTCACCAGCCCGCAATAATTCAATGCCTTCAAGCCCATCCCGAGCGCGATAAATAGGATTCAAAAGTTTTAATTTCTGCAGTGCCCGCTTTAGCGCAGTTGCATCTATATCATCGTCTTCAATCATGAGCAGGCTGACTTCCCGGCATTCGTGAGCGTTATGGGCCGGGTACATTTTTTCAATCATGATCTTCTCTCCTACGAATATTTTTTGGCCAGCTAAAGCTGAAGCAAGCGCCTCGCCCTTCAGACTTTAAGGTGACGGTACCACCATAGGTATCAATAATCTTTTTAATAAGGGCCAAGCCCATACCGCTACCTTCAAGTTCATCGCGGGGTTTTAGGGTTTGGAACATACCGAAAATGCGATGATGGAATTTTTCGGGAATACCCGGTCCATCATCACTTACACTAAATTCAAAAAAGTCATCGTTCAGTTCGCGTGAACTCACTTGAATTAAACCTTCTTGCTTATCATGATGTTTAATGGCATTAGATAATAAATTGCGAATAACGAGCTCAAGCGGTGTGCTGAGTGTTGTCAGAGTTGGCAGCTCGTTGATTAATTCTATACGCAGATCTGGTTTGTTATTTTGTATTTCAAAAATGTCCTTAATCATTTGATTAACATTAACCGTCATTAGAGTGCCTTCAGATTTTCCTGCGCGATAAAATATAAGCAAATCATCGAGTAACTTTTCCATGCGTTGAATACGGTTGCGCAGTAACTCCGTATGACCCATAACGGCACTGTGTTCATTGTTGGCAAGATCTTCCTCAATCCACGTGGATAATTGTGCTATGCCGCGCAGCGGCGATTTAAGATCGTGTGACGCCACATAGGCAAAGGTTTCTAATTCTCTGTTGCTGCGTTCCAATTCATGATTGCTGCGCTCTAGTTCTAGTTTTCGCTTGGAGAGCATTTTGGCAGTTTCTATAGTGTCGGTAATGTCGCGCTTGATGGCTGAAATACCAACCGTGTTGCCAGCGGCATCTTTAATAGGCGAAAGAGTGATGGATACATTAATCAATTGGCCATCTTTACGGCGTCGTATTGTTTCGAAGTGTTTAATCACCATGCCCGCTCGCACTTGCGCGAGCAACATATCTTCTTGATGTTTGAGTTCTGGAGGGAAGACAAGTTCGGTAATTTGTTTTCCTATGGCCTCCTCCGCGCTGTAGCCAAACATGTTGCAGGCGCCGGAGTTCCAGCTGGTGATTACGCCTTGAGGTGTTTTACTGATAATGGCATCTTCCGAGAATTCGACTATAGCGGAGCGTAATACTTCTAAATTATGCAATTTTTCTACCGCGATCTCTTCGCGAGTGATATCAATATTAGTGCCGAGAATGCGCAATTGACGATTGATTTGGCGTTCAATTTTTGCTTTTGCTTGAATGTATTTAATGGTGCCGTCGGGTTGAATGATGCGAAATTTACAGAGAAAAGGAATGAATTTATCGATCGACTCTTTAAATAACTTCTCTGCATTTTCGATGTCATCAGGGTGTACACATTGCCGCCATGCGCTGTAGTCAGCGGTGAAATACTCTTTGTTGCGCCCATAAATATCAAACATGGTGTCGCTCCAGATGAGCTTTCCGCTATCGACTATATATTCCCATACGCCTATTTGATTGATGCGCGTTGTGAGCTCAAGGCGCTCTCTGCTTTCGTTTAATGCAATGCTGGCATTGCGTCGCTCAGTAATATCAACGATAGAGGCGAGCACTTTAATCCCTTCTTTAGTACTGACAGGCGCTAAACCTATTTCCAATGGAAATTCTTTTCCATCGCGACGCAGGCCAAAGAGTTCACGTCCTGCGCCCATAGTGCGCGGTGAAGGATTGGCAAAAAAAGAATCGCGATTGTGTGAATGTGATTTTGCGGCGTGATGAGGTATTAACTGTTCCACCGGCTTTCCTAAAAGCTCGTTGCGCTCGTAGCCGAATATTTTTTCTGCTTGTGCATTAACAATTTCAATAATGCCGGAGGCGTTAACCATAATGATTCCGTTGGGCATGGTTTCAATAACTTGTAATAGTCGTGCTTCCAGTTCGCGCCGGGTACTGATACTTTCCTTAAAAATGGCGAGTGCATGGGCTATATCCCCAATTTCTTGGG
>CAUOQW010000108.1:0-7174 GCA_963506825.1 uncultured Cellvibrio sp. | reverse complement strand
GGCGACATAGATGCCAATGGTTTCATCCAGCTGCAAGGAGTTGGATGCGCGCCAGAAATCGTTGTCGGTTAAAAATAATTGATAAGTGGGCGTAAACATTTCAATAGCTGTTTGTAAATCTATTTTGTTCAGCCAGCCTTGCGGCATAGTGCTCAAATCAACGTTCGGCTCAGTGATCATACTGAAATCAGGTTTGGCAACGGGCGCTAATTTTTCGCCTTTAGTTTGCAGCGCTTGGTTTAACCGAATTACAAAGTTAAATAGATTCAAATCGTGTTTTAAAAACAATTCGTCTTTTAGATCATCTAAATTCTGCGGCTTTAGCGGCGCGGTGGGTACCTCAACAGGCGCATTAGCGGCGATAAACTCCAACACTTGCGCGCCTATATGAAAGTGGCGCAGCACCAACCAGTTAGCCTCAGGGCTTACAAAGTATTTCATTCCCGTTGCTAATACCCAATGCAGAAAGCGCGATGCTGCCCAATTGCGCGGCACCACAATTTTTAGCACTTGAATCAGTACAATAAAAGTGCGCGCCAATGGTCGCACAAACGGCAACACAAATTGACGCGAGCCAGATTCAGAATCTTTTAGCCAAGATTTTTTAACATGCGCTGGCAGCGGCGTACTCTGATCCAAATAAAGTGCCAACCAAGGGCTGGGGTCGCGCGCGTCGTATTCTTTGGTGAGAAATTCGGGTTCCTTGTGCATGACTTAGCTCTCCAAAATATGTTCAAACTGCATAAGATAAAGTTGCGCCGTGCGCTTGGCGGTTGCCGCTATGGTTTTAACGGCATTAGCATCTTTGGCGAGCACTAACTCAACCGCCTGTAACCAGCGCGCTAAGTGGTGTTCATCATTAGCGCCGTGATATTCCAAAAAGCGAAAGGCACTTGCCGGTAAATCTAATTGTTTGCGCAACAAAGGTAAGAGCGCAGGAATGATGCGCTGCCCAGTGCCTTCAATAATATAAATTGCGCCCAACAAGCCCACCGGATTTTTAGTGGCCGCCAGCGAATGCAAATAGGTATTTAAGGCATTGCCACCGGGGTTGCGCTGCAAATTATCCAGCGCCAACTCGCCGCCCGCTGCGCGATAATCTTGATACAAAATCATAAAATCATTTTGTTCGTCGCCCGCGTGAGTTTCAATCAAGGCTGCGAGATCAGCATAATCTTCCGTGAGCGATGCCACGGCTTCGCGCATCCACTTACTGCCCTCGCGCACTTGCGGCACCCATTGCGATGTCCAATTACAATAATCCGCTTGCGTAAAGACGTGGTTCACCAACTTATTAATAACGGGGCTGCGCCACACTTGCGATCTATAGTCGTGCCATACCTGCGCTAAAGTGGTGAGCAACTCTTGCAGATGTTGCGGTGCGCCTTCAGGGTTGTGCGGTGCAACAATATGACTTAAATCGTCGGTCGCATTGCGCTCTGGCATAAATGCAATATTTTCCGCTAAAGGTAAAGAAGCATCTTCTACCTCCAACAACATATAAGCAGCAGTCATGCGGCCGGACTCGGGGATAAAACAAAATATTTTTTCGCCCACATTTAATTCATGGGTTTCTAAAAATTCTGCCAACATAATAAAAATAGAGGCCGAACCCGTATTGCCGCGCGTAGTGAGATTGCTATACCAGCGCTCGCGCGGAATAGTCAACCCCGCTTTAGTCAGCAGCTCTTCCACCACCGGAATAAAACGCGCCGACGAGTAGTGGCAGAGAAAATGATCTATCTCATTCGACGTAACCCAACCATCTGCAACCAGCTTCACGTATTCATGAATACTCACATCAAATAAATGCGGCAACAAACGAATATCCTGGCGCAAGGCTAATGCACCGGCGGCTTCGGCAGCGCTGGATGATGGGAAATCTAAAAATGAGGTGCTGCGATCCTCAGTTAAACCCAGCTGCATACACACGGGATAATCACCGGCGAAACTTTTTTGGTGAATCCAATTAATTTTTAAGCGTGTTTTTTTATTAGGATTGGGTTTGTCGGTTAAGAGCAAAGCGCCTGCGCCATCGGATAGCATCCAGCGTAAAAAATGCGCATCAAAATCGCTGGTATAACCGCGCGGCTCAAAACGGCTGCGTTTAAAAATTCGCGATGGCATTTCTGCAGTTGCCACCAAGGCTTTTGCATGTGCACCCAATTCAATGGCTTGCGCCGCATAATTAATAGCGGTAATTCCTGCAGCGCACACACCCAAGCTAGACAAAGTTTCCATGGGCTGCGCGCCCAACTCACCTTGCACCATATTCGCAAAACCGGGAATGAGTGCATCGCTACCCGTTGAGCCCATAGTGAGCAAACTGACATTTGCCAATTGCTCACCCGCGTTTGCTAAACAGCTTTTAATCGCATTAGCGGCTAATTGTGCGTGAGTAGTGTGAGTATTGCCTTCGGCATCTATCGCGTAATAGCGCGTAGCGATGCCATTTTCTTCCAGAATTTTTTTCTTAATGCGGCCAGAAATACGATTGATAGGTGCGATATACGCATCCATCTGCTCGTTATTAATCGGTTCCCCCGGCAAATAGTACGCGGCAGATTCAATATACACACGGTTAAAGCGAGTCGGCATAGCCATTCCTTTTATGTAATGTTTGCGTACGTAGGCGAGCACTAAAAATACCCAGCACATAAACGCGCAGCATATAACCCAATAAGCTGGGTTCTTGTAATTGTGGTGCAACCTTATCTCTATAAGCCTTATTCAACAAGGGCAGCTGCGACCAGTGGGCACGCGCATGCTCGTGGTGCGCCGTGTGGTAGCCGATATTCATTAAGAGCGGATTTAATAAGCCGTAAAAATTACGCGCATAATTATAGTTTTTGATGGATTTATTATCTGCGCAGCCGTCGGCATGCGCATGTTGCAAATAGTTAGTTGCCAGCAACCAATGTAAGCCGTGCACTTGTGGTAGCAATACCAGCACTAACCATTTTTTCCAATCGATAAGCGCCAGCGTTAACCAAGCACTTAAAACAATCGCGTACTGTAAAACACAGTAATTAAAATAAGCTCTTCGCTGATTAAAATAACGGTGTAAGGTTTTTATAAATAAGGGATAGAGTACCCAAGCAGCTTGAATGGGATGCAACAAATAACCTAACAGATGATTGCTATCGCCATTCGCTCCATGCGTAGAAAATCTATAGGTACGCGCAATATCTTTTTCTCCGTGCCGGTAGCGATGATGATTGGCAACATGCGCCGTATGAAACACAAACGTTGGGTGACCTTGTAGCAGCGTGATAAATAAATCCGTAAGGCGATTCAATTTTTTAGATGTCCATATCCGCACATGCGCGTGATTGTGGTGAATTACGCCAACGCCCAAAGTTAAAAACAATTCCAGCGCAAACAACCACCACGCAAAACCAAATCGCCAGTGCCAAATCACTAACAAAGGCAAAGCAATTAAATACACAAGGCTTTGGATGTCGCGCCAGTTACGCATCGCGCTTTTTATCGAACTTAGTATTAGAGCTTGGGGTATCAGAGGTGCGAACTTCCCACTGACTTAATTGTTTGGCGGCAGCATCCGCAGGTAAAGCCGTTTTAAATATCCAATCCATAAACGGAAACATAAAACCGTAATTGCCGTGAAAGCAGGCGTGGTGCAAATGATGGCGACGTGCACCGTTAAAAATAACGCGCGGCGAACGCGGGTTAAAATCAAAGTTGGAGTGGCCGATTGTGTTGAACAGCAAACTAAAGAGTGGCACAGAAAAAAGTGCGTAGACACTAAAATCGTGAACTAACATCGGCAGCAAAATCACATTACCCAACATGGCAGCTTCAACAGGATGAAAACTGTAAGCCGACCAAGGCGTTGTCACTACTGACTTATGATGCGGTAAATGAAATCGTCTTAACCAAGAGGTGTGCAGCAAACGGTGATTGATATAAAAATGGATTTCATTCCACACAATCAACACTAAGATTTCCAGCAAGGTTTGCGTTAAGGATGGCGCAACCGCAAGCTGCGCCCAACCTAATTGCAAAATCCCCCAAGGGAAAATCATTCCCAAACCAAAAATAAGAATGGAAAGCACCGACAATTCAAATTCGCGTTTCAGTTGGCCCGCACCTAGAGGGCGCGGGTCTAACTGAATACCAATGCCAAGTGCAGGCAAGAGCTTGCGCGTAAGCAGCCAGTTGGCGCAGCCAAAGGCCACATAAATGCCCGCAAAAAAAGCGAGCCCTGCCAACATAATTTCAGCGGCAGAGCTGTTGAGAATAAAGTCGCGCATCTAGATTAAGACTCTTTAAGTGAGAGCAGGAGCTCTTAAAATTTACAATTGGCGGAGTTTATTATCTTTGAAGCCTGAGCGCTGGGTTCTGCTCACAAAAAAATGCCCATCTTCAAAAATCCTCATGGTCTACTCTTTTTATCAGGTTATACGCACAGCATTAGAGTTTTGAATGTGCAACTAGCGGATTTCATGTTGTCAGTCGTCAAGATACTTACCGCAACAGCGCTGAAAACTGTTTGCGCTATTACACCCATACCCCTAACAAAAATCTTCTGATACAACTTATTACAACGGAGCACCCTTAGCGATGCGAATAGCCTTAATTCTAATAATATTGGGCCTGAGTGCCTGCAGCTCATTCCCGCGCGACACCCACGGCTATGACGCCATTGTGGGTGGCAATTCACCCAGCGCATTTACAAGCTTGCAAGCCGCCTTGGATGCAGCCCCCAAAGATGACGCCGTGCGCTACCGAATTTTGGTAAAAGCCGGTCGCTATAAAGAAAAACTCAATATCAATCGCCCCAATAT
The DNA here is from genome assembly GCA_963506825.1 of uncultured Cellvibrio sp. Lineage (GTDB taxonomy): Bacteria > Pseudomonadota > Gammaproteobacteria > Pseudomonadales > Cellvibrionaceae > Cellvibrio. Next base: position 2,366 of record CAUOQW010000108.1, on the reverse strand, counting down.
CGACATCAGCGGCGAGAGTGCAGCCAGCACTATTATTTATTTCGATGCCTATGCCGGTAACTCGCGCGATTATCGCGAAGATAAATGGGGCACACCTGGATCAGCCACAGTTTCCATTAATGCCACCGATATTCATATCGCCAACCTCACCATTGAAAACACATTTGATTATTTGACGAATGATGGCAAAAAAACGCGCAATGATCCCACTGCCGTTGCCGATAGCCAAGCAGTGGCACTCTTACTGGATACCCGCAGCGATAGACTCAGTTTCAGCCGTGTAACCTTGAATGGCTATCAAGATACGCTGTTTGCCCACGGCAATCGCGCCTACTTTTACCAAAGCACGATTAGCGGCAATATAGATTTTATTTTTGGTCAGGGCACAGTGGTATTTGATAAATCCACCATTATTAGCCGACCACGCAACAGCACTTTTGCCGAAGGCGAAATTCACAGTTTTATTACCGCGCCTTCAACCAATATTGCGCGCGAATACGGCCTGACTTTTATCGATTGCACGCTCACCCGCGAGAGCGGCGTGCCCGATGGCAGCATTACGCTTGGGCGCCCGTGGCACCCCACCACCACCTTCCCCGATGGCCGATACGCTGACCCAAAGGCGATTGGCAAAGCGGTGTTTATACGTACCTTTATGGATCGCCATATCAATGCCCAAGGCTGGTCCAGCATGCCGGGCACAGCGCCAGACGGCACCAAGAGCCGAATTTTTACACCGGAAGAATCGCGCTTTTTTGAATACAAAAGCAGCGGCCCCGGCGCGGTTATTAATTCACAGCGACCACAACTTGCTGACGCGCAGGTTGCACACTATTCATTGGAAAAGATTTTTGGGGATTGGCGCCCACAGCGTTAGTGATTGAGAAAAATCCCTACCTAATCCAATGAGTATTCTTATGAAAAACCTCGTCTTAGCATCGCTCTGCTTGCAAGTGATGACCATCGGCCTTATGGCCTGCTCCGCCGCAGCGCCCCATTATGAAAACACCTATACCGTAGAAAATCGCTTCGCGCAGGATGTGAAAAGCTTTCCAGAGGCTCAAATCGCCAGCCGAAATGTGCCCAGCGAGGTAATCGAGACAAAGGATATTACCTATGTGCGCTACGGCAAACGCGAATTGCAGTTGGATTTGTATATGCCTAAGCAGCTGGCAGAAAGCAAAACCAGCAGGCCAGCGCCCGGCGTTATTCTGGTTCACTGTGGCGGTTGGCTGTCGGGCTACCGAACTCACTTAACACCCTTGGCGATTGAGTTGGCCAAGGCAGGTTATGTCACAGCAACCATCACCTATAGGCTAGCGCCAGAAGCGCAGTATCCGGCTGCTGTTTACGATGTTAAAGCTGCCATTCGCTGGCTGCGCAGCCATGCGGCCGAGTATCGAGTGGACCCCGAGCGCATTGCGGTAGGTGGTTCATCGGCGGGCGGTCAAATCGCCAGCTTAACGGGCATGACCAATCATTTGATGCGCTTTGATCCGCAAGCTAAAGACAGCCCCGCTGCCAAAACAGTATCCAGCGCAGCGCAGTTGATTTTAAATATCGATGGCCTCTCGGATTTCACCTCCACCGAAGCGCGCAAATATGAAGATGTTCCGGGCCATTCAGCGGCGGCGGTTTGGTTTGGGGGCAGCTATGCGGAAAAGCGCGACCTCTGGCACGACGCCTCACCCACTTATTATGTGGGTGAAAGCAGCCCGCCGGTGTTGTTTCTGAACAGTGCGCAGGAGCGTTTTCATGTGGGGAGGGATGAAATGATCGCGAAACTGAAGATCTATGGCATTCCCTCCAAAGTGGTTACACTGCCAAATACCCCGCACACCTTCTGGCTTTATGAGCCTTGGGTAAAGCCAGCCGCTGCCGTTGTGGTAGGTTTCTTAGACGAGCAATTCAAGCGCTAATTCAGGCTGCCATTAACCGTACAGACCTCATCAACCATGTCGTTATCAATTTTATTTTTTCGCCCACAATCTATTTTATTTTTTAGCAAGCTGGCGGATTTTTCCGCCCCAATCGTCAAGATACAAAACCCCCTGACTAAAACCGCAGGGGGCGCGGGACACTATAATAGGCAAAAGAATAACTATGAGTGATAAAGAAAGTTTGGAGAGCGTCTATCTATCGATTCGAAACGGGCTGATGCGCGCCGTTTCGCGCTTGGTGCCGCCCAAAGAAATTGAGGACATAGTGCAGGAAACCTACGTGCGCATCTGTGCGGTTAAACATACCGTGCAAATTCAGCACCCGCGTTCGTTTCTGTATCGCACGGCACGCAATTTGGCACTGGATCACCTCAAGCGTGCGGAGACGCGAACCAGCGTGAGCATGGAAGATGACAGTTTGGATTT
>CAUOQW010000107.1:0-7198 GCA_963506825.1 uncultured Cellvibrio sp. | reverse complement strand
AACTAGCTCTCACCATTTGGGGTTTTGTTTTCACGGCTTGGTCGGAATGAATTGAGTGAAAACTCAAATATAGGATTCCCAGACCGTGAAAAACCTCACGATCGTTTCGGAAGCTAGTGGAACCTAACTTATTGAACAGAAAGGATTTTTGGTGCTAAAAATCGAGGATTGAAAATCCTCGTGTCCCTGGTTCGATTCCGGGACCGGGCACCATATACAAACCCGAAGTTCGCAAGAACTTCGGGTTTTTTATTGTCTGCGTTTTTTTGGTTTTGCCTTTCTTCAATTCGTTTTGAATCCCTCTTCTTTTAACTTTTCTGCGTTTGCTTGCTCCGTGTAATAGCGTGATATTGCGCTAATCCATAAAGTGATTACTATCTCTAATATCCCTCCAGCGCTAGCCTCAAAAAATCAAATGGACGTATAGCTATGAAAATTGAAAAACTTATCCTGTCAAACTTTAGATCCTACAAGGACGAAATAGAGATTGAAATTGATGATTTAAATGTTTTCGTTGGAAAAAATGACATTGGGAAATCGACGATTCTTGAGGCTCTGGATATTTTCTTTAATGAGGGAAAAGGAATTATCAAAATAGATAAGGAGGATGTAAATAAGCAGGCCAGTATAGAAGGCAATACTGAAATAAAAATTGGCGTTGTATTCGGTGGATTGCCTGAATTTTTAACGATTGATGCAACAAATCCCACAGACTTAGAAAGCGAATATTTACTGAATCAAGATGGTAAATTAGAAATCATTAAAAGATTTCCCGGTGGAGGGAAGGAAAAAATATTTATCAGGGCATTTCATCCCACCAATCCTGCTTGTTCAGATTTGCTCTTGAAAAAGCAGGCTGATCTAAAGAAGCTATTGACGAGCGAAATGGATTGCAAGGACAAAACTAAAAACTCGGAAATAAGAAAGTCCATTTGGGCATACTATGCCGAAAGCTTGGAGTTGGCTGTTCTTGAAATTGAGCTAGCAAAGATTGATGCAAAGAATGTTTGGGAGCAGCTAAAAGCTTATCTCCCTTTATACGCTCTTTTTCAGTCTGATCGAAAGAACAGCGATGGAGATAATGAAATACAAAACCCTATGAGGCTTGCTGTTCAGGAGATATTAAAAGACCAAAGACTAGTAGATAAGTTAAATGAAGTGGCGAATGAAGTTGAAGCCAAACTTCATGAGGTGGCAAGTAAGACATTAGAAAAGCTTAATGAGATGAATCCAGAAATTGCCAGCAGTTTAAATCCAGTTATACCAAGCACAGAGAGCTTAAAATGGGTAGATGTATTCAAAAGTGTTTCCATTACCGGGGATGAGGACATACCTATTAATAAGCGTGGCAGTGGTGTAAAAAGGCTTGTGCTTCTGAATTTTTTTAGGGCAGAAGCTGAAAGAAGAAAAAATGAAAGTAATGTCCCAGACATCATTTATGCTATAGAGGAGCCAGAAACATCTCAGCATCCGAGTCATCAAAGAAAATTGATTGAGGCATTTATAGAGTTGTCGAAATCTGAAAATACACAAGTTTTGTTGACAACACATAGTCCGTCAATTGTAAAGCTACTGCAGTTCGATCATCTAAAGTTGATAAAGAAAGTACCTCATAAAAATGTAGTAAATGTTGAAAGAAATGAATTGCCATATCCATCGTTAAATGAAGTAAATTTTCTGGCATTTGGTGAGTCGAATGATGAGTACCATAACGAATTATATGGTTTCATAGAAAGTGAAAATATATTGAATGACTTTAAAGATGGAAGGCAAACCATTGAGTATATTCGAATCAAAAGAAACAATATTTTACATAAAGAGCAGATAGTTATTAGCGAATATATCCGACATCAAATTCATCACCCAGAAAACGCACATAATATTCGTTTTACAGATGAGCAGCTTCAGCAATCTATCAGTGACATGAGAGCGTTTATTGAAATGCAAGATGCTTGATATATTCAGCTTTGTATAAGATTTATCGCACAGGGAGTTAGCCCCTCCCCGCTTTTCAAGGGGGAGGTTGGGAGGGGGTTCTGTCTACAAGGCACATAATTGGGTTCAAATATGGTAAGAAGATACCGTAGAAAAAGTGGAAATAGCATTGTCTCAATTGTGACTGATGTAGTTCATATTGCATCGCGTCTTCCGTGGTGGGGAGCCTTACTTACAGGAATTACTTTTTATATATTTATTTCCATAGTTCTAGGTGGGTATATCGAAAGTCGCATAGCTGCGCAAGCTGGCAGTACATTTTACCCAATTGTCGAAGCAAGGCATGGTCGTTTGGTTCATGTATGCAATTGGGTAGGCATTGCATGTTTTATTGCTGGTTTAATTTTTGCTGTACGTAATTACTTTGTGACCAGCTACGCTCGTAAAAATGAAAAAGGTATTGTTGCTATCCTTTCAAAACTAATAGGCCGCAGCATTGATTGACCCTAGATTAAACAATTCTTTTTACTAACATAAGAGAAAAAGCTGGATCTCCGCTACGCGAAGATGACGATTCCCTTTTTAATGAAAATAAATGCTTGCGGCTGCAATCCTTCATGTTGGGGTGCAGCGTTCGCAAGCTCACGCCTTACCCGCAACCTACGTAAAAAATAATTAATAATAAGCAGGAGTAAAAATGAAATTAGATCTAAATGGAACGGAGCTTAGACAACCGCTCGACGAAGCATTAATCACCAGTTCACTCCAAGCATTAAACAGTGACGATGATTCTTTTCTGATTCTATCGAAAGATGAAATGAGCTATATCCAAACCTGTAAAACAAGCGATGGTCGTTATGTTCTGGAATATCAGGAAGGATCGCTTGAAGAACATTATGAATGTGCAGATGAAATGCTAAATTTTCAAAAAGTACTTATGGCTTTCACCAGCTATTTAAATGGCGCCGATGAATGGAAAACGTCTTTAAGGTGGCAGCCGTTAGGTTCTTCTTCTGAAAGTCATGGCGCTACGCGGCCAGTTAAGCTTTTGGTGTTGGTTGTAGTGGTTTCAATAATCGCCTTCACTTTCTTAATTACCTCTCTTTAAAAATTGGTATCTAGGTTATAAATAAGCGGTAATTGTTCAGTGCTGCACTTGGTGAAAGCTCACTTGCACTAGGTAATGCAAATTTTCGTTATCTGCACGGGTTTCCAGCAGTTCTATGTTATCTACGGCGGGATCTTTTTCTAGTAACTGGATAATTTCTTTTGCTCCGGTGCTATTCTTACTTAGGAAACCTAGCCGTACCGAAGGTTGAACGCAAACGCCATCTTTTATAGCGCTTGGCTTAATTGAAAATTGTTCGATAATTAATCCGTATTGAAGTAAGCGTTGATTAAAATCAATAATCTCGTTGTCGGAAAGTTTGCATTCGCTGACATTATGAGCAGGCTTTTGGATTCTTGGCAGATCTGCTTCAGTCCAAGCCATTGTAAAATTAGCATCGGGTGCTTTTTTTATTTTATCCCATTGGTCGTTTATGCGAATTAATCGTGTGCCCCCACCGCCTGCCGCCCAAAAAGTCCAGCCTGGTTTTTGTTGGTAGCTAATGGTGTGAATTAACAAGTCGCCATATTTGTCGCGTGCTAACCAAACATCGTCCTGCTTAATATAATTTTCATTGGCTTTGGTGTCCCACACGCTTGTTTCAATTTCCTGAGCTTTTGCCCATCCTTTGCTGCATCCGTAGATATGGAATTGCCCCTGGCGCTCATAGGCTGATCCGTACCTTAAAACGTCGGTGAGATTTTTTTCTGAGTAGCCTTTGATCATGCGCAAGGTACTCTCTCGCCAGTGATAATACTTTTCCGGGTCATTGGTTTTAAATTTTTGTGCATTGCTAATAAAGTGGCTTCGATCCATTCTTAGCGCATAGTTATAGGCTTGGCCGGCGACTAAAGAATTTATGACGAAGTAGCTAAAATCTTTGCCATCAATGGGTGCTTTCAGCAGTTTATTATGTTCTTGAGCTGGAGTTAGGCGATAGGTATCTATCAAGTTGGGGCAGCCGAGCCTCGCCTGATTTTCTTCCAGAGGTACAACGGCCTCAAAGCCTTTTGGTGGTGCTTGTTCAAAACAACTCGATATGAATAAACTCATCGCTAAGAGTAAATAGCTATTCATTCTGGGGTATTTCATGGGTTGTCCTGAATGCTTATTAAAGTGAATAATATTCTAGCTTATGAGGTTAGCGCTTGCTGATAAGCAGAAAAAATTCTGCAATAATTGCGGTTTACTACACAAAAGGCAGCTTGACTAATGAGAGAAAAACTAAGAAATAAAATAATTGAAGTCTGCAATAAAAAAATACTCACAAAAGGTGATTCTGTTGGTATTTCATTCTATGCATTTTTTGCTAATAAGAATGATGACCCAGAGCTGCTTATGGAGGCTGCAACTTGGTGGATTAAAACCCATAAGCTTGATCATTTTGAGAAAGCTGTGAAAATCAAAAAGATGATAGAGCATAGGCTTTGAAATAATATCGGCTGCTCTTGTTAGTTTAATGTGTGTAAATGGGTGTGTTATTGGTTTTCTAGGGTTAACGAATACCTATATGTTCGCTAGTCAGCAGAACTGATGAATATAAAAAACCGATAATTAGCAGGGTAATATAAAGTAGGCTAACTCATGATAGCGGTTCAACTCATCATAGTGGAGAAACGATATGGCAGTTAAACCAGCAAAAAATACCATTTGTCTTTGGTTTGATGGCGATGCAGAAGAGGCGGCGCAATTTTATGCTAAGACTTTTCCTGATTCGTTCGTTGGTACAGTGTATCTCGCCCCAGGAGATTATCCATCGGGGAAAAAAGGCGATGTATTGACGGTCGAGTTTACAGTGTTAGGCATTCCTTGCATCGGGCTTAATGGCGGACCCACGTTTAAGCATACCGAAGCATTTTCATTTCAGGTTGCAACTGAAAATCAGGCGGAAACAGATCGTTATTGGAATGCGATTGTCAGTAATGACGGTGAAGAAAGTGAGTGTGGTTGGTGCAGGGATAAGTGGGGGTTGTCGTGGCAGATTACGCCGATTGCATTAATCCAAGCGATAGCTGACCCCGATCCTGCCGCAGCCAAACGCGCGTTCGATGCGATGATGACGATGAGAAAAATCGACATAGCCACCATCGAAGCTGCGCGTCGCGGTTAAACCTGATGGTGGTTAAATCAAACCGCGATTTAATTAATGTAAAAAAATCTGGCAAAAGATGTTTGCTGCTTATTCTTTGGAGTTGTTATGAATACCCTGCGTAATCTTTTGCCTTTTATTTGCTGTGCAATGCTTGCCTCCTGTGCGCAGTCTACGGGGTCTGCACATGCAGTATCTCAAACAGCGCCAATAAAGCCTGCTACAAACAATACTGCTGAAATTAAAAATGCAAATGCTGAACCCGTGCAGGTTACGCCGCTTATTACTGAAGCGGAATTTTCTGCATGCATTAACACCTTTTCAGAAAAGGCAAAGTCTTCGGGTATTTCTGCCAAGACTATAAATAACAGTTTGCTGAATGCTCGCCTCAATACGCGCGTACTGGAGTTAGATCGCCAGCAACCGGAATTTTCTACCACCTTTGCCGATTATTTTAATCGCCGCGTTACCGATCAACGTATTCAGCAGGGTCAGGCATTATTTATAAAGCATCGTGAGCTGCTGGATCGTGTTGCAAAACAATACGGTGTGCCTGCCAATTATCTCTTGTCTTTTTGGGGGCTTGAAACAAACTTTGGCGGTAATTTTGGCAATATATCGGTTGTGAATTCACTGGCAAGTTTGGCGTGCGATAAACGACGCAGTACATTTTTTACCGCTGAATTAATAGCGGCTTTGCGTATTTTGGATGAAGGCGCAATTGCGCCGGATAAAATGATAGGCTCATGGGCGGGTGCTATGGGGCATGTGCAATTTATGCCCTCGGCATTTTTACAATATGCGGTGGATTACGATGGTGACAATAAACGCGATTTATGGAATAGCACGCCAGACGCCATGGCTTCTGCTGCAAAATTTTTACAGGGGTTAGGTTGGCAAGCGAATAATGGTTGGGGTCGTGAAGTTAAATTGCAGAGTGATTTTCCTTTTCTTGAGGCGGGTTTAAAAAATACTAAATCACTTTTGGAATGGAGCAAGCTTGGAGTAAAAAGCGTTGATAATAAACCGCTACCGCAAACCGATGAACAAGCGTCATTGCTCGTGCCCGCAGGCTATCAAGGCCCTGCATTTTTGGTTTACCAAAATTTTAATGTGATTATGCGTTGGAACCGTTCTGAATTTTATGCGCTTGCGGTTGGCCACCTTGCCGACCGAATTGCCGGTGCTGAAAAATTAGTGCAACCACCACCCACAGATGCACCGCGCTTGCATCGCGATCAAGTCATCGCACTGCAAGAGCAGCTTAATCAGAAAGGTTTTAACACGGGCACGCCCGATGGCATTCTCGGCCCAGGTACGCGCCGTGCTATCAGCCAATTTCAATATCAGCAGGGAATGATCGCAGATGGTTTCGCCGGAAAAGAAGTGCTTGCGTTATTAGGTGTGAACATCGATGTGGTTAAAAATTAGCATAAATTAAATTTTCTGTAACGAAAGGGATTTAATTTTTTCGTGGCCTAAAGCGTATATCTTGCATCGATTTTTTGTAACAGAGGTCTAGCAATGAAACCTGATTTTAATGCAGCGCTACAACAACATTTTGTGGCAATTTCTAATCGCGATTTGGAAACATTTAAATCCCATCTTACGCGCGGTGATAAATTATTTACTATTGTTCAAAATGGCCATGCATTTACAACACCTGCGGAAACCATTGAAATTCATGAGCAATGGTTTAAGGATCCAAACTGGACTTGGGAAGGTTCAGTTATCCACCAAGTCGTGGGAGAAGATATGGCAATGGCGCTAGTGAAGTATGAGTATCGCGCTAAATCAGAGGTTGAGCCATTCAGTACGTGGCTTTTATATGTGTTTCAACTGCAAGACGGTGAATGGCGAATTGTTCACGACCAGAACACTGCACTGGATTACTCTGCCTTTGCTCGCGCCAACGGAATTGACGTGTAAGGAGTTGGCCGATGGTGGTAATATGCTCACCCTAGCAAAGCCGAAGTTGAAGCACTTCGGGTTATTTATCGCCACTCATTTTTGGAAATTCCTCTGTGACCAACAACGACATACTCCGCCGCATCCGTTTTATTTTT
>CAUOQW010000106.1:0-7220 GCA_963506825.1 uncultured Cellvibrio sp. | reverse complement strand
GCATCCATATTGTGGCGACTGCCAATGGAATTAAATACGTAGGATTCGAGCATGGTATCAAACACAATACCGCGCAGCTCAAGACCGTAATTTAAAAGTACGCTGCGATCATATTTTAAGTTTTGACCGATTTTTATTTTGTTTGCATCTTCTAAAATTGTTTTTAACTCTTGCAGCACCCACTCAATCGACAACTGTTCGGGCGCGCCCATATAGTCGTGACCGCAGGGAATATAAGCCGCCTTACCCGCTTCAATCGCAAAACTCACCCCCACAATTTTGGCATCCATAATATTGAGACTGGTGGTTTCAGTATCAAATGCAAAAGCTTGCGCACCCTCTAAAAGTGCAAGCCATTCAACAAATAGTTTTTTGTCGGTGATTATGTCGTAGTGAATTTCAGTAGGCGCGGTAGGCGGTGTAAATTCTGCCAGTGAATTAGACTCAGACCTTATTTCATCTTCTGATATTGTCGTTTCTGATTGAATAGGCACAGCAATAGAATTAGCAACTGTCGATGAACCATCAGCACCCAAATCTTTTATCCAACTTTTAAATTCCAAATTTTCAAATAGCTCGCGCAATTTTGCATTATTCGGCGGCGCAATGTGAATTGACTCTGGGCCAAGCTCTAATTCAACATCAGTTTTAATCGTAGCAAGGCGATACGAAAGATAAGCCATTTCACGATGCTCAATTAATTTCTCCGGCATATTTTTCGCGCCGCGAAATGACAGCGTGCGAACTTTTTCTAAATCCGCATAAATCGCATCCAAACCGCCTACACCTTGAATTAAACCTTGTGCAGTTTTTTCACCAACACCGGGTACACCGGGAATGTTATCGACCTTGTCACCCATAAGCGCGAGATAATCAATCATCAACTCGGGGCCAAAACCGTATTTCGCATTTACACCGGGAATATCTAAAACAGTTTCAGTCATCGTATTAACCAGCGTGACATGCTCGTTAACAAGCTGCGCCATATCTTTATCGCCGGTGGAAATCACCACATCACATTTTTGTTCGGTGGCCTGACGCGCGAGCGTGCCAATTACATCATCTGCTTCTACACCATCCACCACCATTAGCGGCAGCCCCATAGCTTGAACTATGTCGAAAATCGGTTGCACTTGCGGGCGCAAATCATCGGGCATAGGTGGGCGATTGGCTTTGTATTCGGCATACATGTCATCGCGGAAGGTTTTGCCTTTTGCATCGAAGATAACGGCAATCTGGCTATGGGGATAATCCTTAATAAGGCGGCGCATCATATTAATAACGCCTTTTACAGCACCCGTAGGCTGGCCTTTTGAGTTGGTCAGCGGCGGTAACGCATGGTATGCGCGATATAAATAAGAGGAACCATCCACCAAAACAAGCGGAGCGGGGCAGACGAGCGGGGAAGATTGAGAAGCCATGATGATTGTCTTTGTGGTGTCTTGATAGCCTAGCAGGGGCTGAAGGCGCATTTTAGGCCGCAGAATACACCAAAAGCGTCACCACACAGCATCCAAATCCAGCCCAAAGCCCTAGTTAGGAGCAGATAACAGAAAATTGTTAAAAATCATGTGTTACCTTTGTGCACGAAATGTTACCTTTTGCCAACATCAACAAAATCACTCAATACACTGATATTACTAATATATTTATCGTTATGCGAAAAAAGTCACAAAAAATAACTAGTCAAAAATAAAAAATATGTTACCATGTGTAACAAGAGGTAACAAAATTACCTCGGAACCGAAAGTAACCCTCAAAAAGGAAATCGCAAATGAAAAAGTCATCTTCAGCATTCGTCGCCTTACTCTTAGCCGCTCCAGTGTTTGCACCCTGGATTGTACTGACCTTGGCATATCAGCCATTTTAAAAATAGTTGATACAGCCAATGAAGCGCTCTTTTAAAGAAAGACGCTAAAACCGCATTTCGCGGAGAAGCACTGGAAGCCGATACTGATTAACAGTTCTGTCAATTGCAGATACTGAGTGACACAAGCAGATACTCGCACGTGGATGGCCTTCTTACTATGTAGCGCCTCAAAAGTGCAGCTGATGTGTAGAAATCACTCCTGTTATTGAGCATCTCTTCCAGAACTTGGCGCAGTAGCGCAAATCTAAATTTAAGCCAGTTTGCGGCTGTATGAGCAGACTGAGAAAATGTGAAATTGTTATTGTTGTTTGTTTTACCGTTGTTTGATTGTTTTTCTCTCCTCGTGTTTGACCCTGCATAGGCTCCGTGTTCGTTATACTTTTTTGTTATGGCGACTCGGAGCCCTTTTTTTATCTGTGTCACAAATTTTGAAACTGTTTTTTTATTGGCGCGCCAAAAAACATCCGTGATCAGCAATTAACCTACACTCGGTTTTCTGCAGGCAAACCTGCAGCTCACCCACTAACCCATAGTAAACAGGATGTTTATCGTCAAAGGAGCTTTCACATGGATACTTTAATTTTTTCGCAAACCGCTATATTTCGCCTGCAGCAATTGGGCAGCCAGTACTATCACCATACCGGTGAACGTCATCGTCTCGCTAACGAGAGTGGAATTTTAGCCTTATTGCAAAGCAGTGCTTTGATTGCAGATCGCACAGTGCGCAGCGCCTATGACGCCTTTGTGATGGAATTGAACAAACGTCAAATTGATGCGTTAACGCAACGAGGCATTAAATTGCGCTTCCCAATGCATACGTCTTTAATTACGCCGATTCGCCAAGCAGGCTGAGAAAGCTTCAGCCATTTGCTCTAGTAACTGCTGATAAGTCGCGGCGCCTTGGGTGCCAAGCGCATCTAAAGTACCTAGATTTAAGTGCAAGTCTTGCGCTAATTCACGCGCAGATTGCATATCGTTGTAGGGTTCTAAGAATAAACATTTCCCCTCCTTCGCTAATTTCTCGCGTAACTGGTGCATGTGTCTTGCGCCCGGCTTTTGTTCGGGCGTAAAAGTCACATAATCCAGTTGTTTCAATCCATAACGGCCCACAAAATGGCCGAACCCCTCGTGATAAACTGCAAAACCTACACCCGCCAACGGCTTTAACGAAACTTGCAGCTTTTGATCTAACTTCGTCACCTTAGCAACAAATAACGCCAAATTTGCGCGATATTGCGCGGCATTCATAGCGTCAACCAGCGCTAATTTTGCCGTGAGCGCCTGAGCCACCAAAATTGCATTGCGCGGATCCAACCATAAATGCGGATCATGTTCATGGTGATGATCATGCACCTCTGCAGGTTCGATAGGCCAATTCATTCCCGCCAACCCATAAGCGGTAATCACTTTTGCGCTCGGTAAATTGGCGACCGGCTTTTGCAGAAAGCTTTCTAGCTCTGGGCCAACCCATAAAATCACATCCGCCTTTTGCAAGCGGGCATGATCCGACACCTTTAAGGGATGGTTGTGATGCGAAGCAGTGGCGGGCAGCAAGGTGTCCACTTCCCCCGTAGAACCCGTAATTTCCTGAGCGATAAGCGTAAGCGGCTTAAGGCTGGATAACACCAGCAGCTTAGCCTGAACAACCGAGGCGAGCGGCAATAAAATCGCTACGCATAAGGATAAAAATGGGTGCTTCATAATACCAATACTCGCCCAACCAATAAAATATTGTGAAGTATCCAAGCGCAATGGAACTGGTGAGCGCTGTCAGATGTAAGGTTATAGTGTAACATATTCCCTTCTGTACTCTTTATTTCTATGCACTTTACCCTTGTAGTCTACGGATTCCACCATGTACACACTTGCCAAGGCTTGCAGCCACCACAACCACGGTCACTGTATTAGCGATGCAATCAATGCCGCGCGCCAACTGTGCGATGAACGCGGCGTGCGCCTAACCAGCCTGCGCGAGCAAGTACTGGAATTGGTTTGGCAGAGCCACAAACCGCTCGGCGCTTACACGCTAATGGATATGCTCGCGCAAGCCTCAACTCGCCGGGTTGCACCGCCCACAGTCTACCGCGCATTGGATTTCCTGTTAGAAGAAGGGCTGATCCACCGCATTAACAGCCTGAATGCTTATATTGGCTGCCCATCGCCCACGCAGAAACACCAAAGCCACTTTCTAATTTGCCAAGGCTGCAGCGTGGCGGTTGAGCTGGATAACACCCAAATCAACCAAGCGGTAGTGGATGCCGCCGCCGCTGCGGGTTTTACCCTTGCCAGCCACACCATAGAAATCAATGGTCTTTGCCCCAGCTGTCAACAACAAGGCAGTCAAAACGAAAGTGCTAAGCTAGGAGCAGCTCAAGCATGAATGATGAAACATTAATCCGCGCACGGGGCGTTGGCGTAATTCGCAATGGTCGTCACCTGCTCAAAAACGCCGATCTAACCCTTGAAGCGGGCAAGATAGTCACCTTGATAGGCCCCAACGGCGCCGGTAAAACCACCTTGGTGCGCAGCGTACTCGGCCTTATCAAGATAGACGAAGGAAAGATTGAATGCGCGCCCGATTTGCGAATCGGCTATATGCCGCAGAAACTTCACTTGGATGCCAGCCTGCCACTCAACGTTGAGCGCTTTCTATTATTAGGCGGCCAAGCCCGCGCCAATTTGGCAGAAATCCAACAGCTCACCGGCATCGAAAAGCTCAGCAAAACCCCCATGCAATTGCTCTCTGGAGGCGAAACCCAGCGCGTGTTACTCGCCCGCGCGCTGCTGCGTGACCCGCAATTGCTGGTGTTGGACGAACCCGTACAAGGCGTGGATGTCAGCGGCCAAAGTGCACTTTACGCCTTGATTAACGATATCCGCAAAGCGCGCAACTGCGGCGTATTGTTGGTCTCACACGATTTACACTTAGTTATGGCAACCACCGATACGGTGGTTTGCCTCAACCAACACGTCTGCTGCCACGGTCACCCCGACACGGTAACCAATGACCCCGCCTACCTCGCGCTCTTTGGCGCAGGGCTGGCGGAAACACCCGGCGCCAAACCTCAGGTAGCGCTCTACCACCATCACCACGACCACCAGCATGACGCCCACGGCAATGTGATTAAAGGTGGAGTTGGTTGTTCAGACGCTTGCGAGCACGATCACCATGCCTGATTTTTTACTCAACGCACTCTTGGGCGGAATCGCCGTTGCACTAGTCGCAGGCCCGCTTGGCTCCTTTGCCGTGTGGCGGCGCATGGCCTATTTTGGCGATACGCTCGCGCACTCAGCCCTGCTCGGCATCACCTTTGGTTTATTGCTGGGCGTAAACCTCAATCTCGCTGTAGCTGTCGGTTGCTTGTTACTGGCGCTCATCTTGGTCGCCATGCAACACAATCGCTTCTTGGCAACGGATACTTTGCTGGGGATTCTCTCCCATTCAACCCTGGCACTCGGCCTCGTCTGTGTCAGCCTGTTTAGCGGCACGCGCATCGATCTGCTCGCCTATCTATTTGGCGATATCCTTTCTGTAAACACCGGCGATCTCATCACCATTTGGCTGATTTCGCTGGGGGTTATAGGCGCACTGATTTGGCTGTGGCGGCCGCTGCTCGCCATTACCGTGCATGAAGAATTGGCGCAAGTTGAAGGCATACCCGTCAACAAAGTGCGTACGGCACTGATGTTGTTGATGGCTTTAGTAATTGCAATTGCGATGAAAGTGGTTGGCGTATTGCTGATCACCGCACTGTTGATTATCCCCGCCGCCGCCAGCCGCCGTTTGACACACACGCCAGAAGCCATGGCGATAGTCACCAGTGCACTCGGCAGCACGGCGGTGGGTTTGGGCTTATGCGCATCCTACTTTTGGGATAGCCCTGCGGGGCCATCGATCGTTTTAGCAGCCACGCTTCTCTTTATTTTGACCCTCACCAAAAAACAGGTTTTGTAGGAGATATCTCACAAAACCTACCGCTAATGTCGCCTATTGCGGTCGCCAGAAAACGAGGATAATGGCTCCCACAGAAGGAATCTCGGGAGAGAACAATATGACCAAGCTCAGCATAGGCGATGTAGAACACAACAGTGAAGACGTAGCACGAAAGGTGGAGGGCGACATAGCTTTTCTCACCGAGCGCTTGCACTTACTGGAACAGCAGAACAAACCCAATACCGTCATCTTGCAAACCTACAAGGATATGCTGGAAAGCCGATATGCGGTTTTGCAATGGCTCCGCCAGAACAGCACGCAAGAAAAGCTAGCCGCTAACAACTAGCATCGCGCCTTAACAAACCGAGCGGTACTTTTAAATTACCGCTGCGTGTTTTGTTGTTTGTAAATATCCTCTTTTACTATTCCCCCCGTCATATCCTCCAAAAAATTCGTCACCAAAAATTCACACAAGTGTTGTCTTTCCGTCATATGGTTTTGTAAAACTCTTTGCAAACAGCCATAGGGAAGCTCCCATGAATGCATCCAGCTCTGTGTTGTCCAACCCACTGCTCACTGAACTTGAGCACAGCCTTCCACCGCGCTCCGCAACACCGCTTATCAGTGCGCGCACCATTTGGATTTCCGATATTCATTTAGGCTACCGCGATTGCAAAGCGGATTATTTATTGGATTTTTTAAATCATATTCACTGCGATACGCTCTACTTGGTTGGCGACATTATTGATCTCTGGTCGCTCAAGCGCCGCTTCTGCTGGCCACAAAAACATTACCAAGTCATGCTTAAATTTTATGAATTGGCGGCACGCGGTGTACGCGTTATTTATGTACCCGGTAATCACGATGAACCCATTCGCCATTTTTGCGGCCAACACTTTGGCCCCATAGAAATTCAACATGAACACGAATACACCAGCGCCAACGGCAAACACTTTTTAATTATGCACGGCGATGCCATGGATGCTTACATCAACCATTCTTGGCTCGCGCGTTTCTGCGGCGATATGGGTTACGATTTATTATTGTTTATTAACCGCTGGAGTAACCTCTTTCGCCAATGGATGGGGCGCCCTTACTTTTCGCTGTCCAGTTTAATTAAAAGCAATATTAAAGGCGCAAAAGCGGCGATCAATACTTATCAACAAGAATGCTTAGCGGAAGCAAAACGTCGCGGCTACGATGGCGTAATTTGCGGCCACATTCACTACCCCGCATTATTTGAACAAGATGGACTGCGCTACTGCAACACCGGAGACTGGATTGAAAACTGCAGCGCACTAATCGAAGACTACCAAGGTGCCATGCGCATTTTGCACTACATCGATCACTTACGCTGGCAAAACGAAGTACAAGCCGCCAGCGCTCACGCACAATTAAAAACAAACTATAAGAAAG
>CAUOQW010000105.1:0-7241 GCA_963506825.1 uncultured Cellvibrio sp. | reverse complement strand
GCAAGAGTTCGAATTTGTCTTTGTTGTAGCGAGTAAAAACAGTTACCAAATCTTTATCGGCGGCGGGGATAAGTTGATCTGCGAACTCCACTACAGTGACTTTGGTACCCAGCACTTCATACACAGTTGCCATTTCCAAGCCGATAATACCGCCGCCAATAACAAGTAGGCGGGCAGGCACAGATTTAAGCTCCAGTGCGCCAGTTGAATCAAAAATGCGGGGATCTTCAGGGATAAAGGGCAGTTTTACACTACTGGAGCCGGCGGCGATAATTGCGTGCTCGAATTGGATCAGGGTTGTTTCATCGCCATTTACGACTTGTAAATGATGATCATCCACAAAGCTGCCGTAGCCGTGCACAATTTCTACTTTACGGCCTTTCGCCATACCCGAAACACCGCCCACCAATTTGCCTACAACGGAATCTTTGTAAGCGCGAACCTTATCCAGCTCATAAGTCACTGCGCCAAAACTCACGCCCAAGTGTTTGGCATGTTGGGCTTCGTTGATCACCTCGGCCACATGCAGTAAAGCTTTGGAAGGAATGCAGCCTACATTTAGGCAAACGCCCCCAAGGGTAGAATATTGCTCGATCATGATTACTTCCAAGCCTAAATCCGCTGCGCGAAAGGCCGCTGAATAGCCGCCGGGACCGCTGCCGAGAACCACAGCTTGCGTTTTTAAGGTATTTATCATCATTTACTCCAAATTTTTACCTATCTAGTGATAGGTAAGTTAATGTCGATTTGTGTTTATGTCAAGCCTATCTATCACTAGGTAGGTATACTAAAATCAGCTTTTCAATAAAAACCAAGTTTGGAAAATTATTATGACGATCAATACTCGCGACAAAATCTTGGAGCTAGCTCAAAAGGCCATAGCCACCCGTGGCTATTCGTCCTTCAGCTTTCGCGAGCTCGCCACCGAGCTGGGGCTTAAGAGCGCCAGTATTCATTATCACTTCCCCACCAAAACGCATTTGGGGGTGGAGGTGGCGAGTACTTATCGCCAGCGCTTGCAGCAGGCCTTGGAGCAAATTGCGGAATTAAACCCTGACCCAAAAATAGCGCTGCAAGGGTTGATTGCGATCTATCGGCAAGAGGCGGCAACCAGCCAGCGCATGACCGTTTGCACCATGTTGGCAGCAGAGATTAAGAACCTACCGGAAGAAATCCAGCAAGAAATGAAAGCGTTTTATCAACTGAATTTGGATTGGATAGCAGACCGGCTTAGGGATTTGGGAGTGTCTAATCCTTTGGAAAAGGCTCGTCAGCTATTCGCCTTACTGCAGGGCGGTTTAATGGGCGCTAAAGGCCGGAATGATCCGACCTATTTTGATATTGTCACCGAGGCAGTGCCCGTGTTGATTCAGGTTTAAAGAATCATATTTTCCTGAAATTGCTTAGCACCGGCTGGGATAAGAATTTCAGCGAGTTTACTTTTCACCCAGACGTGACAGTGAGGTAAGAACTCAAAGTCACCCAGAATCCGTTCCTGCATAACCCCAATAATGCCTGGGAAGCCCTCGGATTGATCAAAAACGAGTGTTCCGCAGTGCGCGCAAGCAGCTCGGGAAGTTCTGCTACCGGAGTCTGCAACGAAGTGTTGCTCTTGTAATTCCCCAGAGATTTCAACGTATTTACGCTTAAAAAATACCAAGCCTGTGAATGGCAGGCCGGTTGCAATTTGGCAGTCTTTACAATGGCAAACGAACTGTATTAAGGGCTGGTTGCTCGCGGTAAATGTAAGCTTGCCGCATTGGCAGCTGGCGGTAATAGTTTCGCTCATATCCCTAACTCCTTTGGCAAACAATGATCTAGTTGTGGGCCACGGTTTTGTGAGTCAAAACCGCATAATAAAACCCATCATGCCCCTCAGCTGAGGGTAGTAACTGTCTTCCGTATGTTTGCGCAAGTCCCCATTCGGCATTTAATTCATTACATATCGCCTGCGGTTGTCGTTTAAGAAATGCTTCTATAATTTTCGTGTTTTCTTTGGGCATTACCGAACAGGTTGCATATACCAGAATGCCGCCGGGCTTTAAGAGTGGCCACAGGTTATGGAGTAGTTTGACCTGTAGTTCGCCGAGCTTGTCGAGTTCTTCGTGGGTGCGCAGAATTTTGATGTCGGGATGACGGCGGATAATACCCGTTGCAGAACAGGGGGCGTCTAACAAGATACGGTCAAACAGTTCGCCGTCCCACCAGTTTTTAACCGTTCCATCACCACACAATACCTTAGCCCCAACTCCCAAGCGCGTGAGATTTTCACGCACGCGGCCTAGGCGGCGCTCGTCTGCATCTAGCGCAGTTACTTGTAGGCTCGGCTCCACTTCCAGCATATGGCCGGTTTTTCCGCCTGGTGCGCAGCATGCATCCAATACTTTCATATTCGGCGACAATTGCAGTAAATCGGCACTTAATTGCGCCGCTTCATCCTGAACGCTAATCCAGCCTTCGCTAAATAATGGCAGCTTGCGCGGATCGCAGGCGTGTTCGAGGGTGATACCGTAGGGGCTAAAAGGAGTTGGGGTTGCGTTGATTTCTATATCTTGCAGCAGCGCCAAATATTCGCTGCGGCTGATTTTTTGGGTGTTGATGCGCAGGGTAAAGGGAGGATGGCTATTATTCGCCGCGATTATCTGTTCGAGTTGATTTGGCCAATTCTTGCGCAGCGTGGCTTCCATCCACGCGGGATGATTGGTTTGAAAGGAATAGTTTTGTGCGAGTAGCTTGTCTAGCTTGCTTTTGTCGCGCTGAAACTTGCGCAGTACTCCATTCACTAAGCTGGTCGCCCAAGGCTTTTTCAAGAAGCGTGTAACCTCCACCGTTTCGCCCAAGGCGGCGTGGTCTGGAATGCGGGTGTGCAGTAGTTGGTAGAGGCCGAGCAGCAAGAGCATCTGAATATCGCTATCTTTGGCGCGCAAGGGCTTATCAACCAAGCATTCCACATAGGCGCTCAATTGTGGCTGATGTCGACAAGCACCAAAGCACAACTCTTGTAGCAATGGGCGATCTTGTTCGGCAACTTGCGGTTGAATAGCGGGTAACAAGCTGGAAAGCGAGCCCTGCCCCTGAAGGATTTTTGCCAATACTTGCGCGGCGGCGGCGCGAACACTAATCACTGTATTTGCTCCTGCTGGGGTTGCCCAAATAGATCGCCCACTTTAAAGAGATCTGGGTGGCCGCGTAGGATTTCGCTGACGTTTAGTGCTTTTTTACCCGGCAATTGGATATTTTCGAGAATAAGTTGACCCTGATTACAAGCTACCCATACTCCTTGCGTGTCAATTTGGGTGATGCTACCCAGTGGCGCATTGCTGGTTTTGTTCACGGTTATAGCCATCCACACCCGGATGCGCGCATCATCACCTGCACCTGCTGGTTTGGTGTGGGCAACTGGAAATGGGTTAAATGCGCGAACTTTGCGCTCCAGTTCACTCGCCGATAAATTCCAATCCAAAGCAGCTTCTTCTTTGCTAAGCTTGGGAGCGTAGTTACTTAGAGAATCGTCCTGCTTAGTAGGCTTGGTTTGGCCGGATTGAATTTGCTCCAGCGCGTTTAGCAGCGCTGGTGTGCCAATCGTTAAGAGTCGATCATGCAGAATACCGCCGGTATCTGTCGCTAAAATTGGACAAAATGCTTTGATCAGCATATCGCCAGTGTCGAGACCAACATCCATCTGCATAATAGTTACACCAGTTTCAGTATCGCCTGCTTCAATCGCACGTTGAATAGGGGCAGCTCCGCGCCAGCGCGGAAGAATCGACGCGTGAACGTTAATGCAGCCGAGGCGTGGGGTATCCAAAACGGCTTTCGGCAGAATCAGGCCGTAGGCCACAACTATCATTAAATCAGCATTGAGTGCCGCTAACTCGGCTTTGGCTTCATCGCTTTTGAAGTTCAGTGGTTGGTAAACCGGAATATTGTGTGCCAGCGCGACTTCTTTTACCGGGCTCGCCGTGAGTTTTTTGCCGCGACCGGCGGGGCGATCTGGTTGGGAATAAGCAGCTATGACTTTGTGACGGCTACCGATCAAGGCTTTTAAATGCTCGGCGGCAAATTCCGGGGTGCCGGCGAAGATTATGTTTAGTGAGGTATCAGACATGGAGGTTGTTATCTAAAAGAATTGGGGTAATAGGGAAATCATCCCCATCAAAACAAAAAGGCGCTTAGCGCGCCTCGTCTTTGTGCTTCTTCTCAAGCTTTTTCTTAATGCGGCCGCGTTTGAATGGGGAAATATAATCCACAAACAGCTTGCCGTTCAGGTGATCCAACTCGTGTTGGATACATACTGCTAAAAGGCCATCGGGCTTGATAGTGAAGGATTTTCCATCGCGGTCGAGTGCGGTTACGCTGATATGCTCAGGGCGCTCTACGGTTTCATAGAAGCCGGGCACCGACAGGCAGCCTTCATCGTATTCATGCAAATCGCCATCTAAGACAGTCACTTCCGGGTTGATAAATACCAGCGGTTGGGATTTATCTTCGCTCACATCAATCACCACAATGCGTTCATGTACATTGATTTGCGATGCCGCCAAACCAACGCCGGGGGCGTCATACATGGTTTCAAACATATCGTCGATCAGCGTTCTAACGCGGTCATTGACCTCGGTTACCGGTTTGGCAATGGTGCGTAAGCGCGGATCGGGGAATTCGAGTATTTCTAATATCGCCATAGTCTTGTGACAAACTTCTAGTAAAAAGATAATAAGCGCTGCTAACATGATGATCGTACAGGAAATACTCTGTATTCTGGAAGCAGCGTGGTGGATTAATAAGCTATTATAACGTCTATCTGTCTGATGGCCGAATAAAACAGGATCGGTTTCTATGAAAAAAATCATTATTGGTATTATTGCCGCTGCTTTTTTGAGCTTCAATGTGTGGGCGCAAGACTCTGTGCTTAAAACCGGTCATCCGGACGAATACACTGTTAAAAAGGGCGATACCCTTTGGGATATCTCCAGCACCTTTTTAAACTCCCCTTGGAAATGGCCAGAAATTTGGCATGCGAATCCCCAAATTGAAAACCCTCATCTGATTTATCCCGGCGATCTTATTCGCTTGGTTTACATCGATGGCCAGCCGCGCTTGACCTCTGAGCGTACACTTAAATTAGCGCCCGGTTCTGGCGGTATCAATGCCACTGAAAAACTTAGCCCACAAGTGCGAGTGATTCAGAATGAAGCTGCTATTAGTGCTATTCCGCTGGATCGTATCGATAGTTTCCTATCGCGTAGCCGAGTGTTAGACGACGAAAAAACCCTTACCAGAGCACCCTATATTCTCGCTGGCCCACAGCAACGCATAGTAGCGGGCGCGGGCGACGAGGCTTATGCGCGTGGCAAGTTTGGGGATTTGACTAATTTTGGTGTCTATCGCAAAGGCCAAGTGTTTTATGACCCCAAAACCAAAGAAGTCTTGGGTCTGCATGCATTAGGCATAGGCTCGGTAAGTCTTAAGTCGCTAAAAGGCGATGTGGCTACAGTGAATGTGGTACGCGCAAATGAAGAAATTCGCATTGGCGACAGTCTTTTGCCCAGTGAAGATCGTTCAACCAGCTCGGTGTTTTACCCAAGTGGCCCAGATAGAGATATTCAGGGAACCATTATTGCGGTTGAAGGCGGCGTGACTCAGGTTGGTAAATACAATGTGGTGATGATTAACCGCGGTGACCGTGAAGGTCTGAAGGCTGGTAATGTGCTCGCGATTTACAAGAAAGGCGAGGTAGTTGCAGACCGCGTGACTGGTGGGAAAGTGTCCTTGCCAGATGAGCGTGCAGGCTTGCTAATGGTATTCCGCACCTTCAAGAAAATGAGTTTCGCTTTAGTGTTAGAAGCTGATCGCCCGCTTATAGTTGGCGATTCTTTGCAAAACCCTTAAGATGGCTTTCGTTTAAACCCAACAGCGGCGCACGAAGCGCCGCTGTTTATATCACAAGGATGAATCATGCAAGATCCGCTCTTTTATTCCCTCGTGCTACACCGCTTACCCCATGTGGGCGCCGTTACTTATAATCGTTTGGTCAATTTATTTGGCTCGCCAGAAGCGGTGCTTAGCCAATCCCCTAAACAACTTGAACCCCTGCTTGAGCCTGAAACACTCTTAGCCGTTCAGGCTTTTCAGTTCAATCCCGAGCTGTCCGTTAGTGGTCAAAAAGCGCTTATGGATTTGGAGTGGATAAGCGAACAGCCAGGCGTACATTTGCTGTCGGTGGCCGACACTAGTTACCCAGAACTGTTACAAACCATACCTAACCTGCCACCCCTGCTCTTTGTGCACGGCGATATCCATCTTTTAAGTTTGCCGCAAATTGCCATAGTGGGCAGCCGCAATCCTTCTGGTGGCGGTGGTGAAAATGCCTATAGGTTTGCGGAGTTTTTGGCGGCTAACGGGTTTGCGATTACCAGCGGGTTAGCACTGGGCGTAGATGCGGCTGCCCACCAAGGGGCACTGGCGGCTCAGGGTAAAACCATCGCCGTTATGGGTACTGGGTTGGATATGATCTACCCTTCCCGCCACCGCGCTTTGGCGCAGCAAATACTCGATACTGGTGGTGCTTTAGTGAGTGAATTGCCTCTAGGCAGTAGCTCCAAGGCAGCTAATTTCCCCCAGCGCAATCGCATTATCAGCGGTTTAAGTTGCGGTGTGTTAGTGGTTGAAGCGGCGATTCAAAGTGGATCTTTGATTACCGCCAAGGCGGCTATGCAGCAAAACCGCGAAGTTTTTGCGATTCCGGGTTCCATCCATAATCCTTTAGCGCGCGGTTGTCATCAACTTATTCGCCAAGGCGCAACCTTGGTGGAAACCGGGCAGGATATAGTTGATCAGCTACAAGGTATGCTGGGCTTTCAGCGCGAAAAATTAATAAAGCTGCAGCAAAAAGCTGCGAAAAAAACAGAGTTGGATGAAAAAATTCTAGATAGCTTATCGCCCGCCGAGCAACAGCTGATTCATGCTATGGGCTATGACCCAGTCAATATTGACGACTTGGTAGAGCGCACCGGAATTGCCGTGGGCAGCGTTGCGGGGCAAATGATTGGGTTAGAGATTAAGGGTTATGTCCAACAAATAGGCGCAGGTTATCAGCGGGTGTAGGAACCTGAAATCATTAAAACTCCCGCTCCAGATTACTGCAACGGGGGTTTATTAATTAGCAAGAATGTAGCTAGCTGTTAATCCACTTTCAGCGCGTCATACACCACCACTTTACTCCACAAATGCTGATGCTCATC
>CAUOQW010000104.1:0-7305 GCA_963506825.1 uncultured Cellvibrio sp. | reverse complement strand
TTCGTCTCGGATTTGCTCAGTGTAGAAATCGTTTTTCCATCCTGCCAAATCTGTGTTTTGTAACTACCTTTACCCAAAAAGCTGAGCGGGATAGTTAGTGTACGGCTTGACTCATTGGTCATTGCTCCTATATACCAATCCTTACCTTTGCGACGAGCGGAGACAATGTATTGGCCAATATCGCCTTGTAGGATTCGAGTTTCATCCCAAGTCACAGGAACATCTTTAATAAACTCCAAACCATCTTCCCACTCGCTTTGCGGTTTTGGCCATGTACCTTCCGTTTTGGCGTAGCTGATGGGCGAATCTGCCAGCATTTGGAAGGGGCTGTCGTAAACCACATACATAGCAACCGCTTGGCCGCGTGTAGTTTTTACGTAGGGCAAGGTATTGCGGCGGAGTTTCGGGAACTCCTCTGCAGTGCTATGGCGGAAACCGCCGGGTGTATAGTCGATCGGACCGAGAATCATGCGAGTGAACGGTAGAGTCACGTTGTGCGTTGCGGTTACGCGCTCGCTCCACTTGTTGTACTCCGCGCCCATCACACCCTCCTGCGTCATATAGTGCGGATAGGTTCTCACTAAACCATTAGGCGGATAAGCACCGTGTAGATCCACCATGATGTGATATTTAGCAGTCATGGTAAGTAGCTTATGGAAATAATCCACCATCTCTTGGTCGGAGCGATCCATAAAATCGACTTTGATGCCTTTGATGCCCCATTTTTCGTACGCGGCCAAGGCCTCTTCCATTTGCCAATCCAATTGTTTCCACTGCAACCAAACCCATACGCCAACCTTTTTATCTTTGGCGTACTTAAGGATGGCCGGAATATCCATAGTCGGTACTGGCTTCAGTAAATCAGAACCTGGCTTACTGGTTACGGTAGAGCCTTGATGCCAGCCTTCGTCGATTAAGATGTATTCCAAACCTAAAGTCGCTGCGAAATCGATATAGGCCTTATAAGTATCGGTATTCATGCCCGGCTTGGCGGCGGTCGCACCCTTAGGGAAAGTCACTTGATTATCGTTCCACCAATCCCACGCAGTTTTACCGGGCTTAATCCAGCTCGTATCTTTCATTTGAGTGGGTTCGCCTAAGGCGGCGATCAGCGATGATTCCGTAAGCTTGCCCGGCGTATCGCCCAACATAATCACGCGCCACGGCGTTTTAAAACCATTGGCTGACATGCTGGCTCTTACAGACGCTTTTTCCAAGCCATCGGGGCGGCTATCAAAACGTGGAGTCAGGCGAACATCTACGCCCTTGGCACCATCACCGCGCCCCATAAACCAAGAGCCGGGGTAGTCGCGCACATCAGATTCAGCTAGTGCAAACGTAGTTTGGCCAACGCCGGTTTTACACACGAGCGGGTTGTCGAAGAGGTAATGCTCGCGAATTTGCGATGCTTTGATAGCATCGAATTCGCCTTCGTGACTGTTGGCAAACTTGCCAAGGTTGAGGCCAAAGCAGTTGTAATCTTCTGCGAAACCAAAACGGGTTAATTCATTTTGAATAGTGAATTGGGTCAATCCAGTTTGGTTAGGCAACACATAGCGAATCGCTACCCCTTCATCATAAGCACGCACCACCAAATTCAAATTAAGTTTACGCTCATCTTTAGCGGTGAATTTGAGCGTGTAGGTGTTGTAGTGGTCGGCTACAGTTTTGGTTTTGCCTGCAACCAATTCAAAGCTTTCTTTAACGCTAGCGTCTTCTTTGCCGACAAACTGCATTTCATTTTTGCCGAGGGGCAAATCATTAATAATCAAACCCAGTGAAGATTCGCTGATGAACTGCTTACCATCCAAGCTCACGGTATAGCTTAAGCCATTGCTCTTGTTGGTAAGGTCTACTTGGACCCGCGAATTGGGTGATTTTAGACTGTAGGTATCAGCCTGAGCCGCTATCGCCAACAGTATGCTTGCCGAAAGGAAGGCGTATTTTTTCATTATTTTCTCCTATGTGAATGAGCATTTGGGGGGTTATCCCAACTCTGTTATTCCAGCGAGCCCAGCAAGTAGAGGTTAGGAAGGCTGGCACTAAAGCCTATTTTTCATCAATGAACCTACAATTACGATATATATTACATATTTAAACACTTACCCTCCGAGGCCGTCATAAAAAAATCCCCGCCGATTTTCACCGACGGGGATTTTGATTGCTGTGAACTGACTTCAGTTAAATCTCACTTCGGGCAGGCCACACCCTTGCCTGCACCTTTGACCAAACTCACTTTAGCAAAAGTGATATCCAAAGTGCCTTTGGTAATCAACGAGAAAGGTTGCAGAACTTGTGTCCAGTACTCGCTTGGCGGTTGATCAATACCAAAGTTAGCGCCAGAGTTGGGGTAGCAACTTAAAGGTACAGTCACGGTTTGCCAACCTTTGCCAACAAAGCCTTTCAGAGGCGCAGTTAAATTAATGTCCGATGCGCAATAGGAGCCGCAACCTAAACGCAAATAGGTGACATCACTTGGAGCGGCATCGACTTTGATATCAAACACCAAAGCTGAATCGCTTTTCACGTAGTTGATAAAGTCTTGGCGATTACCAACCGATAGCGCCACTTGGCCGCTGCCAGTACCGTTCCACTGCACACGGCGCGCGTCTTCTTGCACTTCGCGGTCAACGGCTTGAATAGTAAGCGATGAGGCCTTCACGGTATTGCTGTTCATGGGCACAACATCATTTTGGAAGCCGATAATTTCCAACTGCCAAGGGTCCATTGGGCGACGATTAAAAATCTCCATCACATCCAAGGCTTCAGCAGCTTTTGGCCCTTCTTCCGATAGGTCATCACCCAAGGTATTTTTGTCGGCGTAACTCAAACCATAACCATAGGCAAACAGTGGGTCGTAATTTTTGTCTCCACGATTAAGTGAGGTTTGATCGGGCAGTTTTGGCCAAGAGAAACTCAAGCGGCCTTTCATATCGAAATTAACGCTGCCATCGGCTTTCTTGAAAATCACGTCAGCAATACCTGCACCTTCAGTACCCGGCTGCCAAATAGAAACAAATGCATCAGACGCATTGATTTCGCGGTTCACCCAGAGTGGGCGGCCAGTGATAAATAAGGACACAACAGGAATACCTTGGCTGCGCAATTTTTTCAGCAAATCCCAATCGGCAGTTGAGCGCGGTTTATAGGCCATGCTGCCTACATCGCCTTGCATTTCTGCGTAGGGGTCTTCACCGAATACAACAATTGCAACATCCGGTTTTTCTTTAAAAGATCCATCCACACTTAACGTTGCCTTGCCGCCAGCAGCGCTCACGGCTTGGTTAATACCTGCATAAATTGAGGTTGCACCAGGGAAGTCTGAATTCACATTGCCCGTACCCTGCCAGGTTACTGACCAACCACCAGCTTGCTTGCCAATGTTGTCTGCACCATCGCCAGCAACCAGCACTTTTTGTTTGGGTGCGAGAGGCAAAAGATTGTTTTTGTTTTTCAACAGCACCAGAGATTCACGCACTGCTTGACGTGCAACCGCGCGATGCTCGGGCGCACCCAGCACTTCTTTTTTACCTGCTAATGAACGCGTGGATGGTGCGCCTTTTTCAAATAAACCCGCGCGAATTTTTACGCGCAAAATACGGCGCACGGCATCGTCCAAACGCTCAGCAGTGACTTCGCCCGATTTAACTTGCGCGACTAAATTATTGTAGAGATCTTTCCAGTTTGGCTCTGGCACCATGTAAATATCCAAACCAGCCATAAGCGACTCAGGGCAATCTACTGCAGTACAACCGGGGATAAAACTGTGGCCGCTCCAATCGCCTACCACCAAACCATCAAAACCCATTTGGCCTTTGAGCACGTCAGTCAGTAAATATTTGTGACCGTGCATACGCGTGCCATCCCAGCTGGTGAAGGACGCCATCACCACTTGTACACCCGATTTCAACGCACTGAAATATCCAGCACCGTGAATATCGCGCACATGAGCTTCATCGCCCTGAGTTGGTCCGCGGTCAACGCCGTTTAAAGTGCCACCATCGCCAATAAAATGTTTGGCGGTTGCAATTACATGTTCATTCGTTAAGAAATCTTTAGAGCCGCCCTCGCCCTGTAAGCCCTCTACCATTTTGCCCGCAAAAGAGCCTACGATTTGTGGATCTTCAGACCAAGATTCATAAGCGCGGCCCCAACGATCATCGCGCGCAACCGCAACAGTTGGCGAGAAATCCCAATCCAAACCCGTTACCGCGATTTCACGGCCAGTCACCCAACCGATTTGTTTTAACAGCTCAGGATTATTGGTTGCACCTAAACCTATGTTGTGTGGGAACAAGGTGGCGCCGACCACGTTGCCCAAACCGTGTACCGCATCTGTACCCCACATAATTGGAATGCCAATACGGCCGTTGGATTTATCCACGGAGGCGTTGTAAAAACTGTCTGCCAGTTTCACCCAATCTTGCATAGTTGCGTATTTGTTACTGCCAGGCGTACTGCCACCGCCATTAAGCACCGAACCTACGTGGTACTGCTTAATATCTTCAGGGGTGAGATGTTTAATTTCAGGCTGAATAAGCTGGCCAACTTTTTCTTCGAGCGTCATGCGCGCCATTAATTCAGTAATGCGAGATTCAACAATGGGGTCTTTTTGAACAACACTCTTAATTGCCGGCCACTCAACTTTGGTAGTGGCAGCAGGCGCGCTAGCCACCGTAGGTGCAGCAGCAGGGGCTTCAGCTTTTTGGGAATCGCAGGCTGTTACCAGCGATAACAAGAGCGCACTAGAAATTAAAGTGCCTATAGGGAGTTTAGTTTTCATGGTTTTGGCCTGTAAACAAGATAGAAAATTGTGGAACTAAATTTGATTATTAGAAAATTCACCCATAAAAGGTAGCAGCTATGGCAAAAGTCGCTAGAAACTTTACCTTTTATAATACTCACACGTGAATTAAGCCTGCTAATTTCCCTGTAAATGTTTCAGCAAACGTGCCTTTAATGCGGGCGGTAAGTTTTTAATAATCAAGCTGTCACTGGCCGCATCGTAGTGAATATTATTGCCAAGACATTCCGCATCAAAACTCATACTCAAAGAGTCATTTCGACCACTAATGCGTGCATAGCTGCGCACTTGACTGGTATCGGGAATAAATTCGGTTTTAATGTGATCTTGAGTGGATTCAACATAGCGAGAGAAATGGTCAGGCTCGTAGGTTTTAAGCTCTTCAGACAGCGTATTGGAGAGATCTTTAATCACCACACTCTTGCCCGCTTTGTTTTGCTCCAAACAATAATCCACCACTTTACTGCGGGTCATTTTCGCGGTGTTTTCATCGAGCGCTTCGGTAAAGTTATCAACAATTTTTAAAAACTCGACGGTATCGCTTTTAACATCGTGCTTATCGCTAAAGCCAACAAATTCGGTAAAAGCATCCGATATTTCTTTTTCGCCACGCTCGCGCAAAATAGCAAGGTAAGTAACCGACTCACCTGCCTCCCAATCTTGCAAATTTATTTTGGTCGCCAAGGTAAATTTAGCGGAGTTTAAAAAGCAGCTATCGCTAATAGCGAGATCAGCATCCAGATACAAGCTATGAGTATGTTCAACGACAAACACATAGAGCGAATCGCCTGCTTCGATTTTTTCGATCAGAAAAAATACATAGGCATCAAAGGTGATGTCAGATTTTTCAATTGCGTAAGCAAACTGTTTCATGGCTTTGTGGGTAAAGCTTTCAAAACCCAAGCGTTCTTCACGGCATTCTTTTAGCCAAGACGAAAATGGAAACTCCACAGTTTCATCGGAGAAACGCCCGTAAAACTTTCCGCCCTTGCGAATAAAATTCACTTTTAATTCATAACCCAGCTCATCCAATTTACCGCTAGGGCCGAACATCTCAGGCCGCAATTGCAGCTGGACAGATTCAGTAGGTTGTGAGCGTTGAATTCGGTGGGCGATGATGTGGGAGAAAGCCATAAGCGCGAGTTCTAAGTTAAGGGTTCTGAATGTTGTAATATGGGCGAATTATTTGAAACCCGAAGTTTAACACGCAGGTATAACCATGGATATTAAACGTTTAAATACAACGCCACGCTGGTCTGACGCTACAGTGTTTAACGGCATTGCCCATTTTGTAGAGGTTGCTGCCGATACTGAACAAGATATGAGCAATCAAACCCAACAAATTTTAGCGCAGGCAGAAACAACTCTTGCCGCTATTGGTAGCAATAAAGCGAATTTACTATCCGCAACGATTTACCTAACCCGCGCTGAAAACGCGGCTGTCTTCAATGAGCTTTGGGAAGCATGGCTACCGACTGGCTGTGCTCCCTCACGCGCCTGCGTGAAAGTGGAACTGCTTGACCCTAAGATGGTAGTGGAAATTGCGTTTGTTGCCGCAGTTAACCCAACTCCATAATTAACCCGCCACTATATAGCCTTTGTCAAAAAGCAGATCATTAAAAAAATTTACATGGTCTGCATCTTATTTCTGCCACCTCGCATCTAAGTATTACTGCGATTTATACATAACATTGATAGTAAGTCGCATACACAACATTAAAAATATTTTTCATAAAACAAGGATTCAATAGATGCGCAACCCGTGGATTATTACATCATCACTTATATTTGCATTAAGCATTACACCACCCTGTATTGCACAAAGTAAAACTGAACAGATGGAAAAAGTGGTAAACAACTATGTCGCCAACAAACAGTTTATGGGTGCAGTTCTTGTAGCCCAAGGTGATAACATTATTTTAAACAAAGGTTATGGCTCAGCCAACTTGGAATGGAATATTCCCAATACCCCCACAACCAAATTTAGACTAGGCTCTGTCACCAAGCAATTTACGGCAGCCAGTATTTTATTGCTGGAACAACAAGGAAAATTAAAAACAACCGACTTAGTTAAAAAATACTTTCCTGATGCGCCCGCCGCATGGGACAAGATCACTATTTTTAATTTGCTCACACATACATCAGGAATACCTAATTTAACTAATTTTCCAGAATTTGAAACTATTCAGCTATCACCTACTACCTCGGAAAAAACCATTAAAATTTTTCGCGATAAACCACTGGAGTTTCAGCCCAGCGAGAGATTGAGTTACTCCAATTCTGGTTATATTTTACTAGGCGCCTTAACAGAAAGGCTCAGCGGTAAAACTTATGAAACCTTTGTGCAAGAAAACATATTTACGCCACTTAACATGAATGACTCAGGCTACGATTCCAATACAGATATTATTATGCATCGCGCTGCGGGCTATACACCAAATGCTAAAGGGATAGGCAATGCTGGTTATGCACATATTCAATGCCGCACGCTGCGGGCGCCT
>CAUOQW010000103.1:0-7337 GCA_963506825.1 uncultured Cellvibrio sp. | reverse complement strand
TAAGTGAAGGTTTTTATTTAGGCACCCGCTTATGGGTATTCGATAAATTGCGCCGCGACCCGCACGCCCCCGAAGCCTACGGCGCAAATATCACTTACGATTTACCAGTCACACGCAAGAAGACTGAAGTACCCGAAGAAATAAAAGCAGCAGAGATCGCACTATGAGTAAGACTTTTTACACTACAACTATTCCGGGCAATGGCCATTGGTCGCTTGAAGTGCGTCGTGGCACTTTTATGAAAATCACCGATCTTGAAGGCGGCGCCAATGTCGGCATGTTGTTTTATAACCCACGCAACTTATTGGAACGCTACAACGCGCCTGACACACTGAAATGCCAGCACACGTTTAAGTTGCAGCGTGGCAATTGTTTATATTCAGATATGGGTAGAATTTTCGCCTCCATCACTGAAGATTATTCAGCCAATGGTGAAGGCAACTGGCACGATACAATTTGCGGCAACAGCAATGCAGACCAGATTGAAAAACAATTTGGGAAACGCGATTACCAAAAAGATCGCAATAACTGGTTACAAAATGGTAGCGATGCATTTTTAGTAGAACTCGCTAAATATGGTTTAGGCCGTGCAGATATGGCATCCAACATCAATTGGTTTAGCAAAGTCATTGCAGATGACAGCGGCAATATAAAACTCGACACCCAAAATAAAGCTGCAAAAAATTCAGTCACTTTACGTTTTGAAATGGATACCTTGGTGTTATTACACACCTGCCCTCATCCATTAACCAAAGCGGAAGCTTACCCTTTCAAGCCAGTACAAATTGAACTGGGTGAAGCTGAATCTGTTAGCGACGACGACTACTGCAAAAATTTCCGCCCCGAGAACCAGCGCGGGTTTCAAAATAATGCACTCTATTACCTTGCTGCGAAATAATGGTGAACAACATGTCTCTGATTGAAAGTACATTAAATCCAGAAAACACAACGGCTCGCCATTACGTTGCAGCGGGCGATTATTTTTTAGGTGAAATAAAGCAAGGCCAAACCTTTCGCATTGTAGATTTGGAAGGTAACCAAGCGGCTGATGTTTTGTTTTACAATGCTAAAGACCCCAGCGAACGCTACAGCGCTATGGATACAATTCGCAACCAAGGCAATTTATATTTAAGTGCAGGCACTAAATTAATCTCTAACGCCAACCGCGAATTATTAGAAATAGTTGCCGACACTTGTGGCCGTCACGACACCCTTGGCGGTGCCTGCGCCACTGAAAGTAATACAGTTCGCTACAGTTTAGAAAAACGCTGCATGCACGCCTGCCGCGATAGCTGGATGCTCGCCGTTGGTGAACACCCGGAATTTGGTATTAGCAAACGCGATATTACCCACAATATTAATTTTTTTATGAATGTGCCGGTGACCAGCGAAGGTGGATTGACCTTTGAAGACGGTATTTCTGCACCGGGCAAATATGTAGAACTCAAAGCCAAGATGGATATTGTGATGCTAATTTCCAATTGCCCCCAATTAAATAATCCGTGCAACGGCTACAACCCAACACCGATTGAAGTTCTTGTTTGGAATTAATTTAAAGACACCCGTAGGTTGGCGGTGAAGAATGAACCCCAACATGATCATGTAAAAATATAAGTCATGCAATTCGACGAAGCTGAATTTTGACCAAGTAGCATTAAATATCGCAAGAGTTTAGCAATGTCATGTTGGGGTTCGTTCCTCACCGCCAACCTACAAAATATATAAATTGATAACTTCAGTGGACGACCACTGTCGTACAAACACCAGCAGGACGGCCTGCCGGAGCCCAATATGTTTACCAAAGTATTAATCGCTAATCGCGGTGCCATTGCCACCCGAATTATTCGCACACTTAAAAAACTTAACATTAAATCTGTTGCGGTTTATGCCGAATCTGATGCAGACAGTTTACATGTGCGCCTTGCCGATGAATCCTATTGCCTCGGTGAAGGTGCTGCCACACAAACCTATTTAGATCGCAAAAAAATTATCGCTATCGCCCAACAAACTGGCGCGCAGGGGATTCATCCCGGTTACGGATTTTTAAGTGAAAATTCCGGCTTCGTCGCCGAATGCGAAGCCGCCGGTTTGGTATTTATCGGCCCTACTGCCGAACAAATGATTACCTTTGGTTTAAAACATAAAGCACGTGAGCTGGCACAAGCTGCTCATGTGCCACTCTGCCCAGGCACGGATTTATTAAAAGATCTGGACGATGCAGTGCAAGCCGCCGCAAGTATTGGCTACCCCGTAATGCTTAAAAGCACTGCTGGTGGCGGCGGTATTGGTATGCAATTGTGTAACAGCGAAGCAGAATTGGTTGGAGCCTTTGAAAGCGTAAAACGCTTAGGCAAAAACAACTTTGCGGATGACGGCGTATTTTTAGAAAAGTTTATCGCCGCCGCACGCCATATTGAAGTGCAAGTATTTGGCGATGGTAAAGGCACTGCTGTTGCCATCGGTGAGCGCGATTGCTCCAGCCAACGCCGCAACCAAAAAGTTGTGGAGGAATGCCCTGCCCCCAACTTACCTGAAGCACAACGCCATGCCATGCAACTCACGGCAGAGAAATTATTAGCGTCAGTTAATTACCGCAATGCAGGCACCGTAGAGTTTATTTACGACTCCAAAGACGATAAATTTTATTTCCTTGAAGTAAACACTCGCCTGCAAGTTGAACACGGTGTAACTGAAGAAGTTTACGGCGTGGATTTAGTTGAATGGATGTTGCGCCAAGCCGCAGGTGAACTCGGCGATCTTAAAGATTTACGCGCGCCGCTCACCGCCAAAGGCCACGCCATTCAAGTGCGCGTTTACGCTGAAGATCCAGCACGTGATTTTCAGCCTTGTGCAGGCTTACTCAGCAAAGTGGAATTCCCTGCGGCCAGCGAACACCTACGTATAGATTCTTGGATTGAAAGTGGCATAGAAGTACCCGCGTATTTTGACCCTATGCTCGCCAAAATAATTGTACACGGCGAAAACCGCGACGATGCATTGCAAAAATTATCCGATGTATTAGCGGCAACGGAACTTTACGGCATTGAAACTAATTTAGGTTATTTACGCACACTGCTAAAAGATGAAACCTTAATTCAAGGCTTGATGACCACACGCTATTTAAATCAATTCAGTTTTAAACCCGCGCGCATTGATGTGCTGCAAGGCGGAACGCAAACCACCATTCAAGATTACCCTGCACGGACTGGTTACTGGCACATAGGCGTGCCGCCCTCAGGCCCTTTTGATAATTACTCATTCCGCTTGGGCAATCGCTTATTAAACAATGATGAACGCGCGGCAGGTTTAGAAATCACCCTGCAAGGCCCCATTTTAAAATTCGGCTGCGATACTAAAATCGTTTTAACCGGTGCAGCTATTGATGCAAAACTCGATGGCGAACTCATTAACATCAATGAAGTTATTGCGATTAAATCTGGCCAACAATTACAACTCGGAAGAATTACCGATCGCGGCGCGCGCACCTATTTGTGTGTGGCTGGCGGCATTCAATGTCCAGATTATTTGGGTGCAAAATCCACCTTTACGCTCGGGCAATTCGGTGGCCACAATGGTCGCGCTTTGCGCGCGGGTGATGTGCTTGCGTTAGATGCGGCAAACACTAATCCAGTCATTGCACAACATGATTTAGCAGAAACATTAAAACCCAGTATTAATAACACCTGGCAATTACGTGTTATTTACGGTCCCCATGGTTCACCTGATTTTTTCACGACTGAAGATATAGACACTTTTTTCAAATCTGATTGGGAAGTTCACTACAACTCCAGCCGAACGGGTATTCGTTTAATTGGCCCCAAACCCACATGGGCACGTACCTCTGGCGGCGAAGCGGGAATGCACCCGTCCAACATTCACGATAACGCCTACGCCTTCGGCACCGTAGATTTCACTGGCGATATGCCGGTCATCCTCGGTCCTGACGGCCCATCGCTCGGCGGCTTTGTTTGCCCTGCTACAGTCATCAGTGCAGACCTTTGGAAGCTCGGCCAATTGCGCGCTGGCGATAAAATTCGTTTTGTGGCGGTGAGTATTGACGATGCTGTGCTTATTGAAAAAACACAAAATGCCAATTTAAAAACCTTAGAGTCAACCGATGTAAATTGGACGCCAGTAACCCCCTATACACCTATAGTCGCGCAGCTATCGAAAGAGATTTATGGTGAAGATATTGTGTACCGCGCGGCGGGTGATCACTTTTTATTGGTTGAATACGGCGCGCTAGAATTGGATATTAAATTGCGCTTTCGCGCTCACGCACTTATGCAATGGCTGCAAAAAAATCCGGTTACTGGTTTACGTGAATTAACGCCCGGCATTCGCTCACTGCAAGTGCATTACAACAGTCAGGAAATCTCACTGAGTGAATTGCTGGCACATTTGCAACACGGCGAAACTGAACTGATTACGCAGTTATCGGAATTGAGTGTACCGTCGCGTATTGTGCATATCCCCTTAAGTTGGGATGACGACGCTTGCCAACTCGCGATTCAAAAATATATTCAATCGGTACGCGATAACGCGCCTTGGTGCCCCAGCAATTTAGAATTTATTCGCCGCATTAATGGTTTGGATTCGATTCAAGCGGTTAAAGATATTGTCTTTAATGCCTCTTATTTAGTCATGGGCTTAGGCGATGTGTATTTGGGTGCGCCAGTTGCGACACCGATTGATCCGCGCCACCGTTTAGTGACCACCAAATACAACCCTGCCCGCACGTGGACTGCCGAAAACTCTGTAGGTATTGGCGGCTCTTATATGTGTATTTACGGCATGGAAGGCCCCGGTGGTTATCAATTTGTGGGTCGCACTTTACAAATGTGGAACCGCTACCGCAAAACCGCAGAATTTAAACAACCTTGGTTATTAAATTTCTTTGATCAAATTCGCTTCTATGAAGTCAGCAGCGATGAGCTCAAACAAATTCGTCGCGATTTCCCACAAGGGCGTTACTCCATAAAAATTGAAGAAAGCCAATTTAGCTTGCATGAATATGAAAAGTTTATTGGCGATAACAGCGAATCCATTACGCAATTTACCGCACAGCGCGAACAGGCTTTCGACGAGGAACTGGCACAGTGGCATGCAAACGGCCAATTCAATTACGAACCAAAAGAAGCTGAAGCAGAAACCGATGAAATAGAGATTGCCGAAGATGCGATTCGTGTAGACAGCTCAGTTTCCGGCAGTGTGTGGCAAACTACCGCAACCATTGGCCAGCAAGTAAATGCGGGCGATGTGCTATTGGTATTGGAGTCTATGAAAATGGAAATCAATATTACTGCGCCCTGTGCAGGGCGCGTAACACAAATTTTAAAAACCGATGGTGCGCGAGTACAGGCAGGGCAAACCTTGGTTGTACTTGAAGAGTAGATCTTAAAATCTTATGTCACGCAATACCCGCGAGCCGCGGGTATTACGACTTAAAGAAAAATTATTTCTCAACCGATACTGCATAGGTATGAATTGGCCCATGCATATTGGATCTAAATACTAACCACTTACCGTCTGGCGTGAATTGCAAATTGGGTTCAACACGATAATCGTGCTTTGCCATATTTACTAACTTTTTAGACACTAACCTTCCCGGCCTAATTAAATCTTTCGCATTGGGTGCTGATGCACCCAAGTCTTCGATAATTTCAGGATTAAATAAGTAGATATATTTACCATCCGGCGCGTGCGCGACCATTTCGCTATCCCCACCATCGCCTGCAAACAGTTTTCCATCGCGGCTGATTTGATAATGAACCGACCATTCGTTGCGCTCAAGGTGATACCACACCCGCTGTTTGGTTTCTAAATCAAAGGAAGAGAGCCAGAACTTTTCACCGCGTGGTGTTTGCAAATCGTAATAGATTTTTTTGCCGTCAAATGAAAAGAATTCGTGACCTGCAATTTCCATATTCATGGTGCGTACATGCACTGGCTCTTTGCCGCTGCCATCGGCATTGATAGTCCAGACTCTATCCACCATATGCCATGGACCCTCGTGGCAATACATAATCCGCTTTGGATCTGTGGGCGAGAATTGCACGTGATTGAGCCAATCGTTAGACGCCGTAACAACCTTGCGCTCACCGGTTTTAATATTCAGCGTGAAAATTTCCATGGGAATATTTTGCGCAAGACGATCAGCCATACGCACTTCTTTAGCAGCAGCAAAACTTAAGGGTTTACCATCTGGCCCGATGGCATTGTAGCCGCCATCGGTATTGGCCACTTTGGGCCCCGGCTGTAACTCATAGGGAATGGTTTGATAAACACCTAACAATAAGGTGTCATCGCAATTCACCGACATTATAGAGCCCTGTTCTACTACGCCCAGCGAACGCGCCTTGCCGGAAGGAATCGCAACTGAAAAATTTTCTAAGCCATTAACGCCTTTCCCACGCCCTGCTTCTTTGAGCTTGCGCACATAACAGATATTTTTGGTTGCAGAGACAGTAATAACTTCATAAAAACCTGCAATCAGAACTTTATTTTTGCCGGTTTTAAAATCATGCAACACCACGCCTTCCGGGCTATTCATCACCATATAACGGCCATCTTGCGTGAAGCCGTTATCGTGAAAATAAAGCGATGCGGTATTATCTGTATCCGAAAGTCGGCGAATTTTATGACCCGTGGTTTCATCAATCCACTCGAATGGAATGCCATTGGTTGCTACAGGTTTCTGAATATTTTCCTTAGGGACGGCTGTGCTTGCACTAGCAAGGCTTGTGTAAGCAAGCGGTATTGCGGCAGATGAAATTAAAAAATTACGTCTTTTCATATTTTTCTCTCACTGTTATCCGAGCATTACAAAAAATTATTTTTCTAGAACGCGCAAGCTTGCTTCAGCATTTTTTAAAAATTTAAGCATACCCCGCACTAGAGCAGAAAATAGTATTCTTTTCTAGCTGTTTAAAATCATAGTAGGATTCTGCAACTTTCGGCATTTTGGTTTCTATGACATTATCGTTTTTATCATATGTGGAAAAATCTAATGGGAACTGCTGGCACCCACGCGCACTTACCAATGTACAGTGGACATGATGGCTAACTCCAGGAACCTTATTTCTCTGCAACATAAGCGATGCCATAAAAGCGAGATGTTCACCGCCCCCTCCGAACTGCACATCAGCATTTATTAAAGTAACAAAATTATCGGGATCATCTACGGCTTTTAAAAAATCTTGATATGCCTCAACATTGTTACCAGAACCTATAGAACATGTATTCAAAAATGGGATATATCGGGGTCTAAACTCATCCGAGCTTCCAAATATAACTATGTCTGATCTAGCAAAACCCATACCTCCATCTGTCTCAAC